>NZ_BAAAQN010000037.1:0-120841 GCF_039531695.1 Catenulispora yoronensis | reverse complement strand
GCGCTCGGCGTGGTCGGCGCCGGCGTCCACGGCCAGGACGGCGGCCCCGGCGGCGGTCAGGGCGCGCACCACGGCACCGGCGGCACCGGCGGCGGCGCCGGCCACCACGACCACGGACTCGGTGTTCAGACTCATGGTGCTGCGATCTCCGATCATCGCGCTCGGTGCGGCCGAGCGGGTCCAACGGGCGGATCCCACGGGCAGGTCCAACAGGCGGAACCCATGGGCGGATCCCGCGGGCGGGTCCCACAGGCGGGCGGGACAAGCGACAAGGATATGGCGGCCGGGGCCCGCTCAGCCGGTCACGCCGCGCGTCGCCTCCACGACCGGTGCCAGTTTCTTGCTCAGGGCCTCGTAGAACATCGACAGCGGGAACTCGTCCGGCAGCACCGCGTCGACCAGGCCCTTCGGCGGCCCGTCCAGCGGCAGCGCCTCGGCCCCGCGGGCCCACACCGACGCCGGGTTCGGCGCCACGTAGCTCGCCACCAGCTGGTAGGCGGCCATCCAGTGCGCCGGCTTGGGCTTGTCGATGCCGCCCCGGTACAGGGTTTCCACCTCCACGCCCAGGGCGATCACGGCGTCGGCGATCCGGGTCCAGTCCACCGCCAGCCGGTTGTCGGTCCAGCGGATCACGCCGTGCCGGTGCAGGTAGGCGAACAGCAGCTGGCCGCCGAGGCCGTCGTAGTTGCGGACCCGGCCCCCGGTGATCGGGAAGCGGAACAGGCGGTCGAACAGGATCGCGTACTGCACCAGGCGCGCGTGCGAGGCGCCCGCGCCGCCGTCCCGCTCCAGCGCCACGGACTCGCGGAAGGCGGTCAGGTCGCAGCGCAGCTCCTCCAGCGAGTACAGGAAGTACGGCATCCGCTGCTTGATCATGAACGGGTCGAACGGCAGGTCGCCGTGGCTGTGGGTGCGGTCGTGGACCAGGTCCCAGAGCACGAACACCTCCTGCGTCAGCCGCTGGTCCTCCAGCAGCCGCGCGGCGTCCGGCGGCAGCGACATCTTCAGGGTCCGGGCGGCGGCCGAGGTGACCATGCGGAAGCGCGCGGCCTCCCGGTCGCAGAAGATCGCGCCCCAGGTGAACACCGGCGTCTCCCGGACCGCGACGGTCTCGGGGAACAGCACCGCGCTGTTGGTGTCGTAGCCGGGGGTGAAGCCGTCGGGGGCGGCGAACTCGATCGGCAGGAACTGCGGGTTCGGATACCTGTCCCGCTCCAGCTCGGCGATCCAGTCCGGCCACACCGCGCGGATCACCAGCGCCTCGAAGTTGCGGTCCAGGTTGCCGTTCTGCGTGTACATCGGGAACAGCACCAGGTGCTCGCGGCCGCCCTCGCGGGCCCGGGCCGGGTTGAAGGCGACCAGGGCGTCCAGGAAGTCCGGCACGCCGAAGCCGCCGTCGGCCCAGCGGGTCAGGTCCTTCTGCACCGCGGCCAGGTAGTCGGCGTCGTGCGGGAAGGCCGGGGCCAGCGCCTCCACGGCGCCGCCGATCCGCAGCACCAGGGCCTCGGCCCGGGCCCGGTCGTGGCCGGCCTCGAAGTCCACCGAGCCGTCCTTGGACTGCATCGGGCGCAGTTCCTCGACGGCGGCCTTGAGGTCGGCGAAGGCCGGCGAGGCCAGCACCGGGTGGGCGGCGGCGGCCCGGGCGTCGGGCTGCGGGCGGCGCGCGGACCAGGTCACGGCGTTGAGCCAGAGCGCGCGGTGGTCGTAGTCGGCGATCGAGTCGTCGCCGAACATGTCGGAGTCGGCGAAGACCGCGACCCGGCCCCGGCCGAACCGGACGCCGACGGCCAGCGGGCGGTCGGCCGGGTCGGCGGTGGGCGAGGAGTTCAGCAGCGGCAGCACGTCGGCGTCGGCGGCGGTGAACAGCGTCCCGGAGCGGTAGAAGCAGGCCTCGGCGACGCCGGCCAGCACGTCCTCGGCCTCGATCCGGCCCTCGGGCAGCCGGGCCCGATCGGCCAGCACCCAGCGGGCGTTGCCCTGGTGCCGGCGGACGGCGTCCTGCACGGTGCGGTGCTCGATGCCGACGCCGAACCGGGCCAGCAGGGCGGTCAGGTTGGTGCCGGCGTCCTGCTCGCTGTCGGCCAGCAGCACCAGGCCGCCGCCGGCGGCGACGTAGCCCTGCAGGGCGTCGAGCTCGGCGACGGTGAGCACCGGGCTGCCCAGGCCGGTGGTGCGCTCCCGGACCGGGTCGGCGGGGTGCGCGATCACCACGGTGTCGGCCCCGGCCAGGGTCTCGGCGGTGAACAGGCCGGCCCGGTGCGCCTCGACCGCGTAGCCGCGCTCGCGCAGCAGCTCGGCGGCGTGCGTGTACCCGGCGTCGGCCGGGTTCACGGGATTCATGGCCAGCGCGGATCCCGGATCGATGGTCCAGGCCTCACTGTGCGCCTCGTCGAACAGGACTCGCAGGAATCCCGTGTGCTGCCGCATAGGTCACCTCGCCGGGGGTCGGGGAAGACGGGGGCCGATCGCGGGGACGGTCGGGAAGGCGGTCGCCGGATCGGGGGACGATCGCCGGGGGATCCGATGATCGGACGGGACGATGTAAGAAGTTGTGTGTGATCAGTCTACCGCTGAAAATCCTTCTGGATCAATCCTTGATCGCAGGAGTTGTTTGTGAGCAGCGCGGCTCGGCGCCGGTCCGGTCGGACCCCGGGTCCAGTCCGAGTCCAGTCCGAGTGCAGCCCGAGTCGAGGCCGAGTCGAGCCCGAGCCCGTGCCGAGTCGAGCCCGGGTCCGTCCCGAGCCCGTGCCGAGTCCGCGGCCCCGGGTCCGACCGGGGGTGTTCGCCGACGTTCCCGCGATATTCCAGTGGCGACCGAAGTCCGGCGCGCATACGGTCGGTTTCCATGGCATCAGAATTTGCCGACGATCTGTCGTGGCGTCCACTCCTTGTCTCAGACGCCGAATACCTGGCGGACCTGTTGAACGCCGCCGAGGACGCGGACGGCGGCGAGGAGCACTACAGCGCCGAGGACGCCGCCGAGGAACTGGCCGACCCGACCCTGGATCTGCCGCGCGCGAGCGTCGCGGCCTTCGACGGCGATCTCCTGGTCGGCTACTTGACGGCGATGGTCCGGCCCTTGGCCACCGGTGAACACCGGGTCCTGCTCGACGGCACGGTGCGTCCGACGCACCGCCGGCGCGGCATCGGCACCCGGCTGCTGCGGGAAGGGATCGAGCTCGCGCGCGCCGCGCACGACCGGATCCACCCGAACCTCAAGTTGATCATCGACGTGCAGCGGTTGGACACCGTCGCCGGGGCGCAGGCCCTTTACGCATCATTCGGATTCATGCCGGTCCGGTACTTCCAGCACATGCGGCACCCGCTCGGCGGGAGCGTCAAGGAGGTGGCCGTCCCGGGCGGGCTGGCGCTTGAGGGCTGGTCGCCGGGGACCGACCCGGAGTTCCACCGGATCCGCAACGAGGCGTTCCGCGACAACTGGGGCGCCGCGCCGGTGACGGCGGAGCAGTGGACGGTGCGGTACGCGAACCGGAACATGCGGCCGGAAGTCAGCTTCCTGCTCCGCGACCAAAACGGCGGCGAGGCGGTGGGCATGCTGCTGACGCTCAGCTGGGACGCCGACACCGAGGCCAGCGGGGTGCGCGACGCCTACATCATGCTGATCGGGACCCTGCGGGAGCACCGGCGGCGCGGGGTGGCCGGGGCGTTGCTCAGCCAAGCGCTGCGGGCCGCGCAGGAGAACGGGTTCGAGCGCGCGAGCCTGGTCGTGGACGCGGAGAATCCGACCGGGGCGTTCGGACTGTACGAGAACGCCGGGTTCGTGCCGCATATCCGGACGACGCGATGGGCGCTGGACGGGTAGCCCCCTCCGCGCCGTCGGGGCGGAGGGGGCTGAACGGGCCGAGCGGGCTGAGCGGGTGGCCCGGGGGCCGGATCGGCGGGAGGCCGGTTCGGCGCAAGGCTCGAAGGCGGTCCTCAGTCCTCGACGACCCGCAGCACGATCTTGCCCGCGGTCCGGCCGGACTCGCCGAGCTCGTGCGCCTTCGCGGCGTCGGCCAGCGGCAGCTCCGCGGCCACGACCGGGCGCAGGCGGCCGGACTCGACCAGGTCGCGGATCGCGAGCAGCTGGGCGCGGTCGGGCTCGACCAGCATGAAGTCGGAGACCACGCCGCGCTCGGTGGCGCGCTCCCGCATGGCGGGGTCGACGTCGTAGTTCAGCGCGACCAGGGTGCCGCCGGGGTTCATGACGCGCAGCGAGCGGTCGAAGTAGTCGCCGCCGATGGCGTCGATCACGACGTCGACGCCGGTGACGGCGTCGGCGAAGTCCACGGTGCGGTAGTCGATCACCTCGTCGGCGCCGAGGCCGCGCACGAAGTCGTGCTTGGCGGCGCCGGCGGTGCCGATGACGTGGGCGCCGAGCGCCTTGGCGATCTGGACGGCGACGTGGCCGACGCCGCCGGCCGCGGCGTGCACCAGGACCCGCTGGCCGGGCCGCACCTTCGCGTAGTCGGTCAGCGCCTGGTAGGCGGTGAGCGAGACCAGGGGCAGCGCGGCGGCCTCGACGTGGGTCAGGCCTGCGGGCTTGGGGGCGAAGTGGCGGGACGGGGCGACGACGTACTCGCTGTAGCCGCCGGGGAAGTGCGGGAACAGCGGCATGCCGGAGACCTCGTCGCCGGGCCGGAAGAGGGTGACGCCGCGGCCGACGGCCTCGACGACGCCGGAGACGTCCCAGCCCAGGATCGCGCCCTGCTCGGTGACCCCGCGGCGGCCGGCCCAGCCGCCGGCGGCGCGGGTCTTCCAGTCGGCGGGGTTGATCGCGGCGGCGTGCACCCGGACCAGGATCTCGGTCATCTCGGGTCGGGGCTTGGGGACGCGGGTGAGCCGGAGGACGTCGGCCGGTCCGCCCTCGGCGGCGACGACGGCCCGCATGGTGCTGTGCTCTGTCATGGGTCCAGCCTGGTCGAGCGGGGCGGGGCCTCGAAAGTGGCCCGATGGCCAATGTGTGAAAGGATCGGGCCATGAGCTCGGACTGGGAGACGACGACCGCACCGACCACGCCGACCGCGCCGGCCGCGACCGGCCTGCCCTGCCAGGTCACGCTGCCCGCCGTCGCCGACGCGCGGCCCACCGCCGGCTCGCGGCGCGCCGCCCGGCACCGGATCGTGGTGCTGGCCCTGGACGGGGTGATCCCGTTCGATCTGGGGATCCCCAGCCGGCTGTTCGGCGCCGCGCTCGACGCCGACCTCCAGCCCTTGTACGACGTGGTGACCTGCGGGTTGAGCGCCGGGCCGGTGCGCACCACCGACGGCTACCAGCTGCTGGTCGAGCACGGTGCCGAAGCGTTGCGCGAGGCCGACACCGTGATCGTCCCGCCGGCTTATCCGTTCGTGGACGACCTCGCCGCCGGCGCGCCGCTGCCGCCGGAGCTGGCCGAGGCGCTGGCGCTGATCCCCTCGACCGCGCGGAAGGTCGCGCTGTGCACCGGCGCCTATGTCTTCGCCGCCGCGGGCCTGCTCGACGGTCGCCCGGTGACCACGCACTGGAACCAGGCCGAGCGGATGGAGGAGCAGTTCCCGGCGCTGCGCGTGGATCCGAACGTGCTGTTCATCGACGACGGCGACGTGCTCACCTCGGCCGGGGTCGCCGCCGCCATCGACCTGTGCCTGCACCTGATCCGCACCGACCACGGCAGCCGGGTGGCCAACCTGACGGCGCGGATCTGCGTGGTGCCGCCGTCGCGCGACGGCGGCCAGGCGCAGTACATCGAGCGGCCGGTCCCGGAGCCGTCGGCGACCGGCACCGGCCCGGCGCGCGCCTGGGCGCTGGAGCACCTGCACGAGCCGTTGACGCTGCCCGAGCTGGCGGCGCGGGCAGGCATGAGCGTGCGCACGTTCACGCGGCAGTTCCGCACCGAGACCGGGCAGAGCCCGGGCCAGTGGCTCACCGGGCAGCGCGTCGACCTGGCCCGGCAGCTGCTGGAGGCCACCGACCTGCCGATCGACCGGGTCGCCGAGCGCGCCGGGTTCGGGACGGCGACCTCGATGCGGCAGCACCTGCGGACCTCGATCGGGGTCTCGCCGCAGGTGTATCGGAAGACCTTCCAGGGAGTGGGAGTCGGAGTGGGAACGGGAGTCGGAGTGGCGACGGGTACCGAAGTAGGGGCTGGAGCTGGAGCAGGAGCGGGAGCGACACGATGAGCGAGCCGGAGTTCGTCCCGGGGCTGGAGCTGTCGCGGCGGTTCTATCAGGAGGCTGTGCGGCCGATCGTCGAGGCGACGGCGCCGGGCGTCGAGCACTCGGCGGCGCGGCTGGGCGGCGGCTCGGAGGTGCTGGGCTTCGACACGGCGCGGTCCGCCGATCACGAGTGGGGGCCGCGGACGCAGCTGTTCCTGTCCCCCGGCGACCTGGCCGCGCACGGCGAGCGGATCTGGGCGGCGCTGGCGGATCAGCTCCCGAAGACGTTCCTGGGCTACCCGACCAACTTCGCGCCGACCGGCGCGGCCGACACGGTCGACGGGACCGACGGCCTCCGGTACATGCGGCTCACCGACGGCCCGGTGCACCACCGGGTCGAGATCGCCGACGTCGACGGCTGGCTGACCGGGCGGCTGGGCTTCACGCCGTCGGCGGGCGTCACCGTCGCGGACTGGCTGGCCACGCCGACGCAGCGGCTGGTGGAGGTCACCGCGGGCGCGGTGTTCCACGACGGGCTCGGGCAGCTGGAGGCCGACCGCGAGCGCCTGGCCTGGTATCCGCGGGACCTGTGGCGGTATGTGCTGGCCTGCCAGTGGCAGCGGATCTCGCAGGAGGAGGCGTTCGTCGGCCGCTGCGGGGAGGTCGGCGACGAGCTCGGGTCGGCGGTCGTGACGGCGCGGCTGGTCAGGGACCTGATGCGGCTGGTGCTGCTGATGGAGCGGCGGTATCCGCCCTACAGCAAGTGGCTCGGTTCGGCGTTCGGCGGGACGGTCGCGGCGGTGACGCTGTCCCCGTATCTGCTCGGGGCGCTGGCCGCCACGGACTGGAAGGGGCGGGAGGCGCAGCTGGTCCCGGCGTACGAGCACGTGGCGGCCATGCACAACGCGCTCGGGCTGGCCGAGCCGCAGGATCCGGCGACGCGTCCGTACTACGAGCGGCCGTTCCGGGTGATCGGGGCCGATCGGTTCGCCCGGGCGCTGTTCGAGAGCGTCTCCGATCCCGGGATCCGGGCGCTGCCGCCGACCGGTGCTGTCGATCAGTTCGCCGACAGCACCGACTTCCTCGGGCGGGCCGAGGTCACGCGCGGCGCCTATCTCTCGACGGTGTCGACCCGCTGAACCCGCTCGGCCGTCTCGATCCGCTCGGCCGTCTCGACCTGCTTGGCCGTCTCGACCTGCTTGGCCGTCTCGATCCGTTCCCCGGCCGCGGCCCCGCGGCCGTGCCAGGACTCCCAGAGCCCGGCGTAGGCGCCGTCGGCGGCCACCAGCTCCTCGTGGCTGCCGAGCTCGGCGATCACCCCGTCCTCGACGACGGCCACCCGGTCGGCGTCGTGGGCGGTGTGCAGGCGGTGGGCGATGGCGATCACGGTGCGGCCCTCCAGCACCGCCGCCAGCGAGCGTTCCAGGTGGCGGGCGGCGCGGGGGTCGATCAGCGAGGTCGCCTCGTCCAGCACCAGGGTGTGCGGGTCGGCCAGGACCAGGCGGGCCAGGGCCAGCTGCTGGGCCTGGGCCGGGGACAGGGTGCGGCCCTCGGCGCCGATCTCCGTGTGCAGCCCTTCGGGCAGGGCTTCGACCCAGGTCAGGGCGTCGACGGCGGCGAGCGCCGCGCCGACCTCGGCGTCGGAGGCCTCCGGGCGGGGCAGGACCACGTTGTCGCGGACGGTGCCGGCGAAGACGTGGTGCTCCTGGTTCACCAGGGCCACCTGGCCGCGCAGTTCGCCCAGCGGCAGCTCCACCAGCGGCACGCCGCCGACCGCAACCGAGCCCTCGGTGGGGCCGTGGATGCCGGCCAGCAGGCGGCCGAGGGTGGACTTGCCGGCGCCGGAGGGGCCGACCATCGCCAGGCGCTCGCCGGCGCGCACCGACAGGTCGACGCCGTGCAGGACCTCGCGGCCGGGGATGTAGGAGTAGCGGACGTCGGCGGCGACCAGGTCCTCGCCGCTGGGCCGGGCGCCGGAGGGCTCGCGGTCGGCCGGGACGCCGGCCACGCCGAGCAGCCGGGCCAGCGAGGCGCCGCCGACCTGGAGCTGGTCGGCCCAGGCCAGCATCTCGTCGATCGGGCCCATGATCTGCTGCATATAGATGGTGGCGGCGGTGACCTGGCCGAGGCTGAACCAGCCGTGGATGTAGCCCAGGCCGCCGAGCAGCAGCGTCAGCGCCACCGGCACGATGTAGCAGGACTCGGCGGTGGGCCAGAACACGCAGCGCAGGTAGAGCGTGTAGCGCTCGGCGGCGTATTGGCGGCGGATGTCCTCGTCGGTGCGGTCGACGCGGCGCTGCTGGAGGCCGAGGGCCTCGATGGTGCGCGCGCCGTCGACGGTCTCGGTGAGGCCGTCGGTCATGTCGGCGTAGCGGGCGCTCTCGGCGAGGTAGCCGGCCGGGGCGCGCTTGAGGTACCAGCGGAACACCACCCAGATCGGGGGCACGATCACCAGCAGCGGCAGCATCGCCCACGGGCTGACCAGGGCCAGCGCCACCAGGGTCAGGGCGGTGGTGACGAGCGCGACCAGGGTGGTCGGGACGCCGAAGCGCGCGGCCTGGCTCAGGGCGTCGACGTCGCGGGAGGACCGGGACAGCAGGTCGCCGCTGCCGGCCCGCTCGACCACCGACAGCGGCAGCTCCAGCACCCGGGCCACGAAGTTCTCGCGCAGCTCGGCCAGCACGCCCTCGCCGAACTTGCCGGCCGCCAGGTTGGCGTAGCGGGTCAGCACGGTCTGGAGCACCAGGAACAGCGCGATCAGGCCGACGACGACGTCGACGTGGCCGGCGGTGGTGCCGTGCTGGACGCCGTCGATCAGCGCGCCGAGCAGCCGGGGGCCGAACAGCCCGGCGACCGCGGCGAGCGCGAACAGGGCGACGGTCAGGCCGAGGTCGCGGCCGCGGTTGCGGGCGACGTGCGCGGCGTACCGGCGCACCTCGGGGTAGGCGGCGACGGGCAGCGCCTGCCGGGCGGGGTTCTCGGGGGGCGGGGCGGGTGCCGCGGCCATGTCAGTCCTCTTCCCTGGTCACGGTGGCCCGGTAGGCGGGCACGGTCGCCAGCAGTTCGCGGTGCCGGCCCTCGGCGACGGCGCGGCCGCCGACGAGGAACACCACGTTCTCGGCGCGGTCGAGCATCAGCGGGCTGGTGGTGAAGACCACGGTGGTGCGGCCGCTGCGGGCCCGGGCCAGCCGGTCGGCGATCCGGGCCTCGGTGTGGGCGTCGACCGCGCTGGTCGGCTCGACCAGGAGCAGCACCTCGGGGTCGGCGAGCAGGGCGCGGGCCAGGCGGAGGCGCTGCTGCTGGCCGCCGGAGAAGGAGCGTCCGCGCTCGGTGATGGCGGAGTCCAGCCCTTCGGGGAGGGCTTCGACGATGTCCTCGGCGGCGGCGGTGTGGAGGGCGGCGGTGGGAGAGAAGACCAGGGGGTCGGATATTGGTGTCGGTTGTCCGGATGGTGTTGGTTGCCCGGGCGGTATCGGTTGTCCGGGCGATCTCTGTGCTCCGATCGGGCAGTGGACGCCGTTCGCGGCGGGAGTCAATTCGTCAGCGAGCCGTCCGGCGAACAGGCGCGCGTCGTTGTCGGCGACCAGGATGCGTCGGCGGAGCCGGGACAGCGGCAAGGCGTCGACCGGAACGCCGTCGAGGGTGACGCCTTCGGCCTGGCGGTAGCGGCCGAGGCGGTCGGCGAGGTCGATGGCCTCGGCGGGGTCGGCGGAGGCGACGGCGGTGAAGGTGCCCGGGGCGAAGGCCACGCCGGTGCGGGTGTCGGCCAGGGCGCCCGTGCCGGCCGCCGGGCCGGTGCGCGATGCGTCGGCGGGCACGGACTCGGTCCCCTGCCGCAACGGGTTCCGCAACGCCAGCACCGTCACCACGCGGGTCGCCGCCACATGGGCCTTGAGGAACCGGCCCCAGGCCTCGGTGATGGTCCGCAGCGGGATCACCAGGAACGCGGCATAACCGTAGAAGGCCACCAGCTGGCCGGCGGTGATGTCCCCGGAGATGGCCAGCCGCGCCGCCAGCCACGTCACCCCGACCACGAACAGGCCGGGCAGCAGCACCTGGGCCGATTCCAGGAGCGACTCGACCCGGGCCACGCGGACCCCGGCCGCGCGCAGCTGCTGGGACTCGGCGCGGTAGCGCTGGGCGAACTCCGGCTCGCCGCCGATCCCGCGCAGCACGCGCAGCCCGGCCACGATGTCGTTGGCGCGGCCGGTCAGGCGGCCCTGGAGGGCCCGGACCTCGCTCTGGCGGCGGTGCATCGGCTTGAGCAGCGGTCCCACCAGGGCGGTGATCAGCGGCACGCCGATCAGCACGGTCAGGCCGATGCGCAGGTCCGCGGCCAGCAGCAGCACGGCCACCACCACGATCGAGACCAGGGCGCCGGTGAAGCGGGCCGAGACGTCCATCGTGCTGCCGATGTTGGAGGTGTCGGCGGTGCCGATCGCGATCACGTCGCCGGTGGCGATCCGGCTGGGCAGGGTGGCGCCGAGCTCGGTGGCCTGCCGCGCGGTCAGCTGCACGGTGCGGTAGCTGGCGGTGAGCCAGTTGGTGACCGCGCAGCGGTGGCGGAGCACCCCGGCCACGCCGGTCACGCAGCCCAGCGCCAGCACCGCGGCCGCCCAGCGCCACAGCTCGCCGGAGTTCTTGGCGGTGACGCCGGCGTCGATGGTCCGGCCGACCGCGGCCGGCATCAGGGCCTGGCTGACCATCCACACCACGCCCCAGAACGCGCCGAGGGTCATCGTCGTCCACTGCTTGCGGACCAGCCAGAACAGGAACCGGGTCGCCGAGCGGGTGTCGGGGGTGCCGGGGTCCGGCTCGGGGAGGTGGCGCATGATCGAACGGTAGACCGGCCCGGCGAGGGGCGGCCACCCGTTTTCTCCGGCTTCGTGACCTGCGCCGACCCCGTCGCCTGTTCGAGGCTTGACTCAGGTCCCCCGGTGCCGCTTGGATGAGCGCACCCCCCTTGCACCACCTGCACGCCCTACCCCATCGGTTCCCGGCCCAGGCCCAGCTCGACGAGCCTCGGACCGGGGTCGCGGAGGGGCTCACACCACGCAAGTACCCTGTCAGCTTCACTGCGAGGGGCCGTTTTGAGGATCACGCGCAGGCTCGGCGTTCTGGTCGCCGTCCCGCTCGCCGCGGTGTCGGGTTTCGGCGCCGTCGCGCTGACCGCGTCGGCCGGCGACACGATGCGGGGTGAGCATCTGTGGTCCCTGATGCACACCTCCAGCGCCGCCGGACGCCTGATCTGCCAGTTGCAGGACGAGCGCACGATGATGGCGCTGCTGCTCACCGGCCCGGACCCGACGCCCACCGCCGAGGTCGAGGCCCAGATCAGCCAGACCGACGCGGCGATCGCCGACTTCCGGGCGCAGGTCGCCGCGCTGTCGCAGACCCCGCAGATGACCCGGGACCTGCTGGCCCGGATCCAGGCCGAGCTCGACGGCCTGGCGCCGCTGCGCACCCAGCTGCGCTCGCAGGCCGCGCCGGCGCTGTCCTCGGTGGTGTTCCAGTACCGGATCGCCATCGCCGACCTGGCGCAGTTCCGGGACTCGGTGGCCAGCGTCGGGGCCGCCCCGCAGCAGATCGCCACCAAGATCCAGGCCGCGAACCTGCTCTACCAGGCCGCCGAGGCCACCGGGCAGGAGGAGTCCGACGTGCTGCGCTCGGCGGTCGGGATCCCGATGACGCCGGCCGCGGTGTCCTCCATCGCCCGGGACCGGCAGCTGTTCGCCGACGCCATGGAGTCCTTCGACACGCAGGCGCCGGCCGAGTGGCGGTCGCGTCCGGACGAGGCGATGACGAACCCGGCGCTGCTCACCGCGCAGCAGTACGAGGACCAGGTGGCGCGGCTGGCCCCGGGCGAGACCCTGCGGATCGACAAGGCCCAGTTCGCCCGGTCGATGAGCGTGCGCCGGGACGCGCTGGACGAGGTCCGCGAGCAGATGGACAGCACCACGCTGAACGCCATCGCCGCGCTGCGCGACCACTCCCGGCGCACCGCCGAGGCCGAGGCCGCGGCGATCGCCGGGACCGCGCTGCTGGTGATCATGATCAGCCTGCGGCTGGGCCGGCCGATGGTCCGGGGGCTGCGGCAGCTGCGCGACGCCGCGCACGCGGTGGCCTTCGAGCGGCTGCCGGCCGCGGTGGAGGAGCTGCGCGCCACCGAGTCGCTGACCGGGCGCAGCCCGGAGGAGTTCGCCGACCAGGCCGGGGACGCGCTGGCGCTGGCGCACCGGCGTCCGCTGCGGCGGGGTTCGGCGAAGGTCCGGCCCGAGGATCCCAAGGACGAGCTGGCGGCGGTGGCCAAGGCGTTCAACTCGGTGCACCGCGAGGCCATCCGCACCGCCGCCGAGCAGGTGCTGCTGCGGGCCGGTGTGGGCGCCACGTTCGTGGCGCTGGCGCGCCGCGGCGAGCGCCTGACCGGCGCGCTGACCTCCGAGCTGGACCGGGCCGAGCGCACCGAGCAGGACCCGGACCGGCTGGCGCGGCTGTTCGTGCTGGACCACCTGGCGGCGCGGATGACGCGGAACAACGAGAGCCTGCTGGTGCTCGGCGGCGAGGGGACGGCGCGGGTCCGGGACCGCGGGGTGCAGCTGCTGGACGTGCTGCGCGCCGCGCTGGGCCGGATCGAGCGGTACACGCGGGTGGACCTGGAGGACGTCGACACCACGATCGTGATCGCGCCGCAGGCCGTGGACCACCTGGTGCACCTGTGCGCGGAGCTGCTGGACAACGCCACGACCTTCTCCGCCCCCGGGAGCCGGGTGACGGTGGAGGCCCGGCGGATGACCGACCGGGTGATCGTCCAGATCGCCGACCGCGGGATCGGGATGACGCCGGCGCGGCGCGCGGAGCTGAACGCCCGGCTGGCCGCGCCGCGGCAGGTGGACAGCGAGACGGTGCGGGCGATGGGGCTGACCGTGGTGGCGCACCTGGCGGCCTGGTACGGCGTCGAGGTGGAGCTGCGGGCCCGGCCGGGTGGCGGGACGGTGGCGGAGGTGGGCCTGCCGCTGGCGATCGTGGCGGCCGGACCGGATTCCGAGGGCGACCCCGCTACGGTCGGCGGGGTGGACGCGGGTGGCACCGGCAGCGTCAAGGACGCCACTCCGCTGTCCGCGCTGGGGCGGACCGGCGCGGCGGACGGCGCCGGGCGGGAGCGGGATCCGGACTGGGAGGCGGGCTGGGACGCCGGCTGGGACGCGGGCGACTGGCCCGAGCTGCCGTTCGGCGAGGACAGCGGTGAGGTGCCGGTGCTGATACCGGCGCGGGCGGTGGAGGTGGTGCGGGCTGGGGAGGTCGGACCGGATGGTCGGGCCGCTGATTTGGACGGTGAGCCTGCCGCCGCGTACACCGAGCTGGCGACGAAGCTGGCGGGGTTCGGGCAGCGGCCGGTGAACGGTGTTGGCGGGATTGGTGCTGGTGCTGGTTCTGGTTCTGGTTCTGATTCCGCTGCGGCTTCTGATTCTTCTTCTGCTGCTGCTCCGGCTTCTGCTTCCGCTCCCGCTTCCGCTTCCGCTTCCGCTTCCGCTCACACTTCTGCTCCCGCTCCCGCTTCTGCTTCCAGTTCCGCTTCCAGTTCCGCTTCCAGTTCCACTTCCGGTTCTGCTGCCACTGCCGCTTCCGCTTCGGCCTCCGATCGGGCCACGACTCCGGCCGGCGGCTACACCGCTGAGCTGGCCGGCGAGCCCGATGCCGCCGATCGGCAGCTGCTCACCCACCGGCGTGCCGCGCCGGCCGTCGCCGCGGGCCTGGTTGCGGATAAGGCCACCAGCTCCGAGTCCACTTCTGCCGCCAGTTCCGGCTCTGCTTCCGCCACCAATTCCGACTCCGCGTCCATCGCCGGCCCGGCCGCCGGCCCGACCGCCGACTCCCCCGCTGATCCGGCCGACGCGCCGACGCCGGTCACGGTGAACGGGCTGCCGGTGCGGATCCCGCAGACCAAGCTTCCGAAGGAGGCCCGGCGCGGCGCCTCGGCGTCGCGCGAGGCCCGGTCCGAGTCCTCCAAGGCTCCCGCCGACCGCGACCCGGAGCGCGTCGCGGCCACCATGGCCGCCTACGCGCGCGGGCTGACCGGCGGCAGGGGCCCGAAACCGTAGCAGTATCGCAACACCCTCCCATTCCCTACCCCCAGGACACCGCCCCATGAGCGAACCCGTATCCGACCAGCAGGGCAGCCTCGACTGGCTGCTCAACGACTTCGCGCAGCGCGTTCCGGGGGTGGTGCACGCCCTGGCGGTCTCCGCCGACGGGATCGTCGTGGCCGCCTCCCCGGACCTGGCCGAGGACCAGGCCGACCAGCTGGCGGCGGTGGCCGCCGGGCTGGTCAGCCTGCTGGCCGGGGCCGCGCGGCTGCTGGAGTCGTCGCCGGTCCGCAGCAACCTGACCGAGCTGGGCGAGGGCTTCCTGTTCTCGATGGCGGTCAGCGACGGCGCCTCGCTGCTGGTCTACGCGCGGCGCGAGTGCGACATCGGCCAGGTGTCGTACTCCATGGCCGAGCTGATCAACCAGGTCGGCCCGACGCTGACACCGGTGGCGCGGTCCCGGATGCTGGCCGACGGCGTGGCCGGGGCGCGCTGATGGGGACGCCCACGGTGGCCGCGAAGATCGTGGTGGCGGGCGGTTTCGGCGTCGGGAAGACGACGCTGGTCGGGGCGGTCTCGGAGATCCAGCCGCTGACCACCGAGGCCGAGATGACGCAGGCCGGGCTGGGGCTGGACGACGTGCATCTGATCCCGGCCAAGCGCAGCACCACGGTGGCGATGGACTTCGGCCGGATCACCATCGCCGAGGACCTGATCCTGTACCTGTTCGGCACTCCGGGCCAGGAGCGGTTCTGGTTCTTCTGGGAGGAGCTCTCGCGCGGCGCGCTGGGCGCGGTGGTGCTGGCCGATGTGCGGCGGCTCGGCGACGCGTTCGCGGTCATCGATTTCTTCGAGGACCGGCGGATACCGCACGTGATCGCGGTGAACCAGTTCGACGGTGCGCAGGCTTATGGGCACGAGGAGCTGCGGCAGGCGCTCGCGCTGGAGGACGACACGCCGCTGATGATCTGCGACGCCCGGCGCCGGGACTCGGCCAAGGGGGTGCTGGTGACGCTGCTGGAGCACGCGATCACCCAGCAGCGGCTGCGCGGCGACGAGCCCGACGGCCAGGTGAACTGATGGCGGGGGGCCGCAGGCGCCGGGCCTTCGCCGCGCTGGCGCTGGCCGCGGCCTCCACCGCGGCGGCGGCGGGCTGCGGCGGCGGATGGAACTCCGGGTCCGGCTCGGAGGCCGGGGCGGGAGCGGGAGCGGGGGCGGCGGCGGGCACGGTGGAGTACGCGCCGGCCGGTGCCAAGCCGCTCGTGGTCGGGCTGCTGCTGAGCGCCTCCGGCCCCTACAGCTCGATCGCGGAGGACGTCAACGACGGCTTCCACCTCTACCTCACCCAGCACGGCGAACGGCTCGGCGGGCGGCCGGCGACGGTGGCCTCCGCCGACGAGGGCACCGCCGCGCGGGACGCCACGATCGGCGTGCAGCACCTGCTGCGCGACGGCGCGCAGGCGATCGTGGGGCCGATCAGCGGAACGAGCTTCGAGGCGGTGGCGCCGATCACCAACTCGGTGCATGTGCCGCTGGTCGGCGTGGTGGCGCGGCCGGACATGAGCGATATCCACTACGTGTGGAACGTCGCCTTCATGTCCACGGACCCCGGCACTGCGATCGCGCCATATATCTACTCGCATATAAAAGGCCCGGTATACGCGATCGGCGGCAACTACCCCGGCGGGTGGGAGCAGATCCGCGGGTTCACCGACTACTTCACCGCCCTCGGCGGGCAGCTGGCCAACGCCTCCGGCCGGGCGGAGTTCACCCAGTCGGAGGACACCACCGACTTCACCAGCTACCTGGCCGCGATCAAGGCCTCCGGGGCGAAGGCGGTGTACTGCTCCTTCACCGGGATGGAGGCGGTGCGGTTCGTGCAGCAGTACGCGATGTCGCCGGTGCGGAACGTGCCGCTGTTCGCCGCCGGGTTCGTCACCGACGGCTCGCTGCTCACCCTGGAGGGGCCGGCCGCCGCGAACATCACCTCGGTGCTGGACTACTCCCCCGATGTCGACACCGCCGAGAACCGCGCGTTCGTGTCCGCCTGGTCGGCCGGGCACGGTGGGCAGCAGCCCAGCGTCTACGCCCTGACTGGCTACGACGCGGCGGCGCTGCTCGACGAGGCGGCCGCGAAGGCCGGGCCCAACGCCGGGGCCGAGGCGATCAACGCCGCGATCGCGGCGCTGGGGCGGATCGACAGCCCGCGCGGAGCGTGGCAGTTCGCGACCGCGACGCATGCACCGATCCAGAAGTGGTATCTGCGACGGGTACAGACCGACGGCACGTCGCTGGCCAATGTGGAGCTCCAGGAGTTGGCGACGCTGCCGGACTGAGGTGCGGCGGAGGGAGACACCATGACGGGGGCTGCGGAAGCAGTGGGGGCGGGGCTGACGGGCGTCGCGCGGATCGCGGTGGTCGGCGGCAGCGTCGCAGGGTGCGCGGGAGCGCTGGCCGCCGCCGAGGCCCAACCGGATGCCGACGTCGTCGTGTTCGAACGCTCTGCGGGAATCCTGCGGGACCGGGGCGCGGGCATCGCGATCCACCGCCACCGGTACGCCGAACTGGCGGCGGCCGGCTTCCTGGACGCTTCCCTGCCGGGACTCCGCGCGGAGAGGCGGTTGTGGTTCGCTCGGGAGGGCGGGAGCCTCTCCGAGAATCGGGGCGAGAATCGGGGCGAGAACTGGGGCGACAATTGGGGCGAGAACTTGGCCGAGGACCTGGCTGGGAACTTGGCCGAGGACTTGGCTGAGGACCACGTCGAGGACCCGCCGATGGGCAAGCTGCTGGGTTCGCACCCGTTCCCGTTCACGAGCCACAGCTGGGGTCAGCTCTACCGCTACCTGCGGGGGCGGCTGCCCGAACGGGTCGACTACCGGCCGGACTCGCCGGTCCTCGCGGTGCGGCCCACCACCACCGGCGCCGACCTGGTGCTGGCCGACGGCGACACGGAGTCTTTCGACCTGGTGCTCGGCGCCGACGGCTACCGCTCAGTGGTCCGCGAGGCGATGTTCCCGGGCGTGGTGCCGCAGTACGCGGGTTACCTGTGCTGGCGCGGCTTGGGCGACATGACCCGCATCGCGGGACTGCCCGAGGAGGCGTTCTTCACCGTCGGACACGCCACCGGCCACCTGGTCGCCTACCCGATCCCGGCCGACAGCGGTGGTACTGCGCTCAACTGGGTTCTGTTCTCCACCGTGCCGCCGGAACTGGGGACCGGACTGGGGACGGGACTGGGGACGGGACTGACGACGGATGTGAGCGCCGCCGCCACCAGCGTGCCGCCGGGCGCGGCATCGGAGGTGCTGCTGGACTACCTGGAGACGGTGGTCAGCCGCCAGCTACCGCCGTTCTGGGCCGACGCGATCCGCACCACCGACCGCGAGGACGTGTTCATCCAGCCCATGTACGACCTCGAAGCCCCCGCCTTCGCCCAGGGGCGTCTGCTACTGCTCGGCGACGCCGGAGCGGTGAGCCGCCCACACGCTGGCGCGGGTGCGCTGAAGGCGGTTCAGGATGCTGCCGTGCTGGCTCAGCTTTGGCCGGAGGCTGCCGACGCGGAGGACTTGGCACGGCGCTACGACGCTGCGCGGCGGCCGGCTGGGCACTCGGTTGTGGCGCTGGCTCGTCGGATTGGGCAGGCGCAGGTGGTGGAGGTGCCGGATTGGGGGGCGTTTGAGGAGGCGGGGTTGTTGGGGTGGCTTGATGAGTTGATGCGGGGGTCTGATGGGACTGTTATGGGTGGGAGGCCTTTGTGAGGGGGCTGGTTTGTGAAGGGGCTGGCTTGTGAGGGGGCTGGTTGTGGGTGGGAAGAAGGAAGGTCAAGGGCTGAAGATCAAAGTCAAGAGCTGTGAAAAGCAAAAGGCAGGCGCCTCCAGCGGGGACCTCTGATCCCTCGGAGAACTGGCGCCAGCTCCATAGGTGGGCCCTGCTAGTCCCTGCGCTGGCGGTTGGTGAGGTGGGGGTTTGTTCCCCTCGCTCACGTCGGCAGCCCTACGGGTACAGCACCGCCGCACAGGTATCAAGTCCATGCCGCTGCGGTAAGAGTCCCAGTGCTGCGGTTGGGCTTGCATGAACTTGACACCTGGTCGGCGGTACTGTAGGCAAAGCCCTGCCGACGTGACCGAGGAGAACAAACCAAAAACCCAGGGAGAGAGCTGACAATCACTGGGTAGGGGGCTGAGCGCCTTGCTGACTACGGCCGCCGGGAAGGTTCAAAGCAAAAGCGGCGGACAGCTGAAGGCCTCCCGCGCCAGCACCCCAAAGACCTGCCGCGCCGGTACCCCAAAAGACCTGCTTCACCGGCGGCCGAAGGCTGGCTTCACCGGCGGCCGAAGTCTTGCTCCACCGGCGGCCGGATGGCTGAAGTGACCGCCCACCGCCCCCGGATCCTTCAGTCCTCTCCCTGGGTTTTGGTTTGTTCTCCTCGGTCACGTCGGCAGGGCTTTGCCTACAGTACCGCCGACCAGGTGTCAAGTTCATGCAAGCCCAACCGCATCGCTAGAACAATAAGGTTCCGGCATGGACTTGATACCTGGGCGGCGGTGCTGTACCCGTAGGGCTGCCGACGTGAGCGAGGGGAACAAACCCCCACCTCACCAACCGCCAGCGCAGGGACTAGCCGGGCCCACCTATGGAGCTGGCGCCAGTTCTCCGAGGGATCAGAGGTCCCCGCCGGAGGCGCCTGCCTTGCCCTAGCTTTTCGCTCTTTAGCTTTTAGCTTTAGCTCCCCCCTTCCTCCTTCCCCCTGACCGAATCACGCCAACCAGTCCCGCTCAGCATCCCCCGCCTTTCCGAGCCGACCTGGTCGCAGCATTCTGATGCCAGGCTCATCGGGCACATCAGTCTTCGGCCGGCGCGTGCCGCCGGCCGCTCGGGAGGGATCGTGATGCCAGCCATCGCCTTCGCGCGCGCCGACTCGGGCCGTCGGCCGCGCCGCTTGAGAATCTTGCTGACGTTGTTCGCGCTGGTCGTGGGCAGCATGTCGGCCTTCCTGCCGGCTCGGGCCGCGCATGCCGCGCTGCCCAATGTGTGGGGCTACGGGTACCTGGACCCGTCCGGGCCGTTGCCCGGGCCGTTGACCAACTCGATCACCAGTGTCTCCAGTGTGGGGACGGTGTCGGGGGGCGGGGGTACCTACCTGGTGACGTTCCCCGGGGTCGGGGCGTCGCAGGGGGTTGTGCACGTCACCGCGCTGGCCAAGACCGGGAATCCGGTGCCGCAGCCGCCGGCGTGGTGTGAGCCGGATGCCTACTTCCAGTCCGGGGCGGACGAGTTGGTGAAGGTGAGCTGTTGGGTGCTCACCGGCGGCGGTGCGGCGTTGTTCCCGACCGGGTTCTCCATCAACTGGTTGTCGGCCACCTACACCGGGCCGCCGACGCCGGATCTCGCGTATGCGCAGAGCGACGGGGCGTCGGGGCTGCTGGCGCAGTTCGACTCCTCGGGGGCGCCGTTGTCGGTCGCCCATCTCGGTATCGGGGTCTGGCAGATCAAGCTGCCGGGGGTCGGGCCGACGGGCACCGGGCTCGGGGGTGATCTGCAGGTCACCGGGCAGGTCACGGCCAGTGGGGCGCCGGCGCGGTGCAAGGTCGGCAAGTGGGTGAACGCTGGGGGTACGCAGCTGCCGACGGTGCTGTGCTTTGCCGGGGCGTCGGGTACGCCGGTGGACACCCGCTGGACCCTGACGTACCAGTACAAGCTGGATCTGCGGGGCCTGAGCCCGTACGGCTGGGGCTACTTCTGGCAGCAGGCCACGGCGCCGCCGCTGACCAACCTGGACAGTGCGACCGGGTGGGGCACGGTGACCAGCGGGGCGGTGGCTCCGGCCGGGATCGGCATCAAGATGCCGGTCATCGGCCCGACGGCCACGCCGTTCTCCGAGGCCAACGTCACGGCGTTCGGTCCCGGGCCGGGGTTCTGCCGGTTCGGCGAGCTCGGCGGCGGGCCGGCGTGGATCAATGCCGGCGGGACGTTGCTGATCCGGTCGGTGGACTGCTTCGACGGGACGGGGGCTCCGCTGCCGACGGACTTCTTCGCGACGTACACGTCGAAGTAGCCGAAGCGGCCGAAGGAACCAAAGCTGCTGAAGCAGCCGTGAACTGACCGAAACACCACCGAATCAACAGCCGAATCAAGCCATCGGGCAAGCCCGTGGGTTCCGGTCCCAAGGCCGGAATCTGCGGGCTCGCCCGTGTTCGGGGTCGAACTCAGGGTCGAACTCGGGGTCGAACTCAGGGGCAGTCGATAACCTGCCCGGCGTAGGACAGGTTCCCCCCGAAGGCGAACAGCAGCACCGGCGCCCCGGCCGGGATCTCCCGCCGTTCGACGAGCTTGGCCAGCGCTATCGGGATCGACGCCGCCGAGGTGTTGCCGGAGTCGACGACGTCCTTGGCCACCACCGCGTTGACCGCACCGAGCTTGGCCGCCAGCGGCTCGATGATCCGCAGGTTGGCCTGGTGGAACACCACCCCGGCCAGCTCCTCCGGCGTCACCCCGGCGCGTTCGCACACCTGCCGGGCCACCGCCGGCAGTGCCGTGGTGGTCCAGCGGAACACCGCCTGGCCCTGCTGGGAGAAGCGGTTCGGACTGCCCTCGATGACCACCGCGCGGCCCTGCTCGGGCACCGAGCCCCACAGTACGGGGCTGATCCCCGGCCGGTCGGCGGCGGTCACCACGGCCGCGCCGGCGCCGTCGCCGACCAGCACGGCGGTGGTGCGGTCGGTCCAGTCGGTGACCGAGCTCATGAAGTCGGCGCCGATCACCAGCGCGGTGGCCGCCTGGCCGCAGCGGATGGCCTGGTCGGCCAGCGCCAGGGCGTGGGTGAAGCCGGAGCACACGACGTTGACGTCGATGGTGGCCGGCGCCGCCATGCCGAGCCGGGCCGCCACCCGCGCGGCGGTGTTCGGGCTGGCCGCGCCGGCGGTGCTGGTGGCGACCAGCACCAGGTCCACCTCCACCGCCGCGATTCCGGCCCCGGCCAGCGCCTTGGCCGCGGCGGCCGCGGCGAACTCGTCGACGGTCTGCCCCGGCTCGGCGATCCGGCGGGTGCGGATTCCGACGCGGGAGGTGATCCATTCATCGCTGGTGTCGACCAGCCGACTCACGTCGGCGTTGGTCAGGACGCGGTCGGGCTGGCTGTGGCCCAGGGCCACGATCCGGGAACCGGGCACGCCGGCCCTCCTTGTCTGCTCGCGGGAGCTGCCTCCCGACGATTGCTCCCTTGCTCCTACGATCCTCGCGTGCTGACGTACGGCGCTGTCGTCACGGAAGCCCCAAAGCCGATCGTGTCGGATCTGGAGGGTTCCTCCATAGGCACCTGTCAGAGTGCTCCATCGACGTTGCGCGGCGGTAAACCGCCACTGGACGCCGGGTCGTGCGCAAGGGAGCCCGCCCGGAGCCCGCCCGATGCCTGCCCAGTGGTTGCCCAGTGGCTGCCCAGTGCCCGCCTACGCGTACGCAGGCGTCATCGCCGCGGCCATCCGCAGGTGCGTCTCCGCCTCCGCGGCCCGGCCCTGGCGCTTCAGCGTCTTGCCGAGCATCACCCGGGCGTAGGAGTCGTCCGGGCAGTCGGCGAGAATCGCCTCCAGCACGGCGCGAGCCCGGCCCAGCTGCGCCGAGCCGAAGTACGCCGACGCCGCCACCCGGCGGACGTTCGGGTCCTCGCCGTGCTCGGCCCGCATCGGCTCCAGCAGCACCAGCGCGCCCAGCGGGTCGCCGAGCCCGACCAGCGCCTCGGCCCAACGCAGCCGCCGCACCTCCTCGGGCAGCAGCCGCACGTCCGCGCACTCGGCGAGGAACTCGGCGATCGTGGCCGGCGACATGGCGAACTCCAGCTGCCGCTCCCCGACCGCGAGCGTCGGCGACACCCCGATCCCCCGCGCCTTGCCGATCAGCAGCAGCTCGCGCAGCCGGGACCGTCCGGCGTCGGAGGCCAGCAGCGCGCCGCCCTCGGGAAAGCCGCCACGCTCGGCGACGGCGGCCAGCTCGGCGGCGTCCCGGATGTCGTGCGAGGCGAACAGCTCCCGCGCGACCCGGTCCTGAAGCTCCGGCCCGCCGTGCTCCTCGGCCAGTACCAGCAGCCGAAGCGCCTCGCGCGGTGCCAGGGGATCGGCGGCGTCGGCGAGCAGCGGACGCCACACCGGCTCGGCCGGGGCGTCCGCCGTCGCCAGCGCGGCGCGCAGCCGCTCGGCGGCGACGTGGGTCCACGGGTTGGCGACATCGGCCCAGATCTCGATCTGCATGCCGGATGTAACACCCCGGAAACGGGGAAGATTCCCCGGCTCGGCGGGACGGCCACTTAAAGCTTCCCGGCTCGGTAGGGCGTGTGCTCAAAGCTTCGCCGGCTGCGTCGCCGAGAACCGCGCCTCCACCGCCGCGTAGACCGTCTGCCGCACCGGCTCCAGGTCCAGCGCCGGCGGCCCGTCGTACGCGGCTCCGCCCGGCGCGGACGCAGCCATCGCGTACACCGCCCGCCCCTGCGGATGCGCCGCGCTCCCGCCCGACATCCCGGTGTCGGCCAGCTCCAGCAGCTCCACCAGGGTCGAGCCGACCGCCTCGGCGTACTCGTGGCCGCGGCGCAGCGCCTCGCTCACGGCCTCGGTGCGGGCCCGCTGGTAGACCTCGGAGTCGCGGCGCAGGCTCCAATAGGGGCCGTCGACCGCGCGGCCCTCGCCGTCGGCGAGCTTGGTCACCATCTCGCCGAGGACCGCGAAGTCCTTCACGACGATCCGGACGCGGACCGAGCCCTGGTACGGCCCGACCTTGTCGGACTTGCGGCTGCGCCACTCCGGGTAGACGCCGAAGCGGCCGGTCTCCAGCTTCTCCAGCGCGTCCCCGTAGTCGGCCTTGACCTGGTCCAGGAGTTCCTTGTTACGGCGGGTCAGCTGCTCCAGGGCGGTGCGGTGGTCACGGTCGCGGGCGGTGACCGTGACCGCGAACTCGCACAGCTCCGGGTCGGCCTCCAGATTGGCCTCCCCGCGGACGCTGACGACGATGGGGGTACCGGCGGGCTTGTCCGCCTGCTGCGTCATACCCGCCAGTCTGCCGCAGCCGCGCCGACCGCGCCCCGCTTAGGAGCGAACCAGGCGGGCGATGGCCTCGTTGGCCTCCTTGACCTTGGCGTCCGCCTCCGGGCCGCCGCTGGCCAGGGCGTCGGCGACGCAGTGCGCCACGTGCTCCTCCAGCAGTCCCAGGGCCACCGACTGCAGAGCCTTCGTCACCGCGGAGATCTGGGTGAGGATGTCTATGCAGTACTTGTCTTCCTCCACCATCCGCTGCAAGCCGCGGACCTGGCCCTCGATCCGGCGCAGCCGCTTGTTGTAGTCGTCCTTGCGGTCGGTGTACCCGTGCATGGCCCGCTTCCCCATCCGTCGTCGTCGGCCTGAAACTGTACCCCCATGGGGTAACCGTCCCGCCCGCGTCCCTGTTCCCGGACTACCTACCCAGAGTAACGGGCTGAACAGCACGGACCCGTAAGATTAACGCCATGAGCCCCTCCGGATCCGGCACCGTCCACCCCATCACCGTCGTCGGCAACCCGGTGCTGCACCACCCGTGCGCCCCGGTCGAGAAGTTCGACGAGGACCTCGCGACCCTCATCGACGACATGTTCGCCTCGATGTACGCCGCCGAGGGCGTGGGCCTTGCCGCCAACCAGATCGGCGTGGCGCTGCGCGTCTTCGTCTACGACTGTCCCGATGACGACGACGTCCGGCACGTCGGCCACGTGGTCAACCCGACGCTCGCCGAGCTGCCCCCGGACCGCCGCCAGCTGGACGACTCCCCCGAGGGCTGCCTGTCCGTGCCCGGACCGCACCACGAGCTGGCCCGGCCCGACTACGCCGTGATCACCGGATTCGACGTCAAGGGCGAGCCCATCACGATCGAGGGCACCGGCTACTTCGCCCGCTGCCTCCAGCACGAGGCCGACCACCTGGACGGCCGCCTGTACATCGACCGGCTGAGCAAGCGGCAGCGCAAGAGCGTGCTGGCCGAGATGGAGCGCATGCAGGCCGAGAAGGCCGCGGAAGTGGGCGCGGCGAGCTGACGGGTCGGCGGGCTGGCCGGCTGACTCACCGGCCGACCGGCCGACCGGCTGGGCTGACCGGCTGACCAGCTGGCTCACCGGCTGACCGACTGACCGACCAGCCGCCTCACCGGCCGACCGGCTGACCGACCGGCCGACCAGCCGCCTCACCACCCGATCAGTTATGAACCGGCCCGCCAGTAGCCGATCCACTCGTCGTCGCCGGCGGATTCGGCACCGTCCCCGTCGTCGGCCCGGACGACGACTTGCTCCCCGACCCCGTGCTGCTCGGCTGGTTCGTCTTCCCGCCGCTGCTCGACTTCGACGAGGTGTCCGGCCCCCCGGTCGGCCGGCCGCCGGTCGCCGTCGGCTGGTAGGTCTGCGTCGAGCCGTCGGTCGGCTTCGGCGGGCTCGGCAGGCCGGTCTGGTTCTGGCTGGGCTGCCCCTGCGTCGTGCTCGGCCCGGTCGGCGTGCTGCCGGTCGGGCTCACCGGGTTCATCGGCTGCGGCTGGTTGTTCTGCGCCGAGAACGAGAACGACTGCGCCGGGGTCCCGGCCACCGCCTTGTTCATATAGGCCGACCACAGCGGCGCGGCCAGCGCCCCGCCGCCGACGGTCTTGCCGCCCAGGCCGTTGATCGCGGTCAGGGTGCCGTCGTCCTTCTCCCCCCACACCGCGACCGCCGTGGACAGCCCCGGGGTGTAGCCGACGAACCACGCCGAGCCCAGCTTCGTCCCGTCGCCGGGCAGGTCCGTGGTGCCGGTCTTGCCGGCCACGTCGCGGCCGTCGGACAGCGCCGCGCCGGCCCCCGAGCCGTCGACCACCACGCCCTGCAGCGCCCGCGTCACCTGGTCGGCGATATCGGGGGTGAACGCCTGCTTGGCCAGGCTCTGGTGCGAGTAGACGGCCTTCCCGCCCTGCTCGACGCTGGTCACGGTGTACGGATCCACCTGCTGCCCGTGCGCGGCGAACGTGGCGTAGGCGGCGGCCATCTGCTCCGGGTTCGTCGACACCACGCCCAGCGGCAGGGCCGGCACGTTCTGGTTCTTGACGTCGACCGGCACCCCGGCGGCCCGGGCGGCGTCGGCGACCTTGGTCATCCCGATCTTCTCGCCGAGCTCGACGAACGCGGTGTTGATCGACTGGTTCAGCGCGTACTGGACCGAGACCGGCCCGTAGCTCTGCCCGCCCTCGTTCGGGATCAGCGTGTTGCCGCCGGGCACCCGGTACGGCGAGTCGCCGTCGAAGGTGTCGCTCACCGACCCGCCGGCCTGCAGGTACGCCGCCAGCGCGAAGGTCTTGAACGACGACCCCGGCGACAGCGTCCCCTGCCAGGCGGCGTTGAACGCCTGCTTGGCGTAGTCGTCGCCGCCGTAGAGCACCCGCACCGCGCCGTCGCCGGGCACCACGGTCGCGACCGAGGCCTGCACGTACTTGTCGACGTCGCGCTTGGCCGGGTCCAGCTGGTCGGTGATCTGGTTCTTCACCGCCGCCGCGGCCGCGTCCTGCATCTTGGCGTCGAACGTGGTCTTGATCGTGTAGCCGCCGGTGACCAGCTGCTCCCGGCTCAGGCCGGTCTTGGTCTGCGCCTCGGCGATCGCCGCCTCGACCAGGTACGGGTACTGCGCGTCCTGGTCGCTGGAAGGCCGCGGCCACAGCGCCAGGGACGGGAACTGGAGCGCGTCGCGGTCGGACTTGCTCAGCTTGCCCATCGTGACCATGCCGTCCAGCACGTAGGCCCAGCGGCCCTTGAGCTTGGCCATGGCCTGCGGGTCCTTCTGCGCCGTCTCGAAGTACGAGGGCGCGTTCACCAGCGAGGCCAGCACCGCGCCCTCGGCGACCGACAGCTGGTCCACGTCCTTGCTGAACCAGGCCCGGGCCGCCATCTGCACGCCGGAGGCCCCACGGCCGAAGTAGACGGTGTTCAGGTACCCCTGGAAGATCTCGCCCTTGGACTGCTTGTCCGAGATCTTCATCGCGATGACGGCTTCCTTGATCTTGCGCGACAAGGACCGCTCGTCGGTCAGGTAGGCGTTCTTCACGTACTGCTGGGTGATCGTGGAGCCGCCCTGGGTGTCCCCGCCGCCGATGTCGTTGAGGACGGCGCGCGCCGTCCCCGTCAGCGAAATGGCGCTCTCGGACCAGTAGTTGCGGTCCTCGGCGGACAGAAACGCGTTCTGTACACCCTCGGGAACCTTCGACAGCGGCACGTCCTGCCGGATCTCCGGCCCGCGCCGCCCCAGCACCACACCGTTGCGGTCGACGACGGTCAGGTGCTGCTGGGTCACCGACTCATTGATCGGCGGGATCGAGATGGAGGCGTAGACCGCCCAGGCGCCGCCGGTCAGCAGCATGATGAAGGCGAGGAAGACCGCGCCGATCAGGCGGTAGGACGGAATCCAGCGCCGGACCCCGGTCTTGCCCCGTCGGGGGTAGTCGATGAAGCGCTTCCCACCCAGGGCCATCTACGTCGACTCCTTCTACCGGACCGTCCGGCCCCCGTGGCCGCCAGGTGGTGTGTTCAGTGTTGTGCAGTGCGGGTTCTGCTGTGCGGTGTTGCGTGGTTCTCGTGCTGTCTTTGTGTTGCGTGTGACGCATGTTTTGCATGGCAACGCGCCAGACCCGGTAAACGTGCCGTCTTCCGAGGACCATTTTTGCGCGTCGTCCATACATCAGACCATCGGCACCTTAAGGAATCCGGAGGAATGGGGCGTGAATCCGCTCCCATCGCTCTTAGTGACACGCCGCGCACACGTCGAGTAGTTGCGAACTCTTCGCAACTGCAAAATAATCGCGTCTGGGACGGCACGGGGATCCGCCCCGCCACCGCACACCGAATCACCGCACCACCGCACCACCGCACCACCGCACCACCGCACCACCGCACCACGGCACACCGAACCACCGCACACCGAACCGAGGGGGGCGCGCAGCGCCATGACAGCCACCACCGCGAGCGCGGCGAGCGCCGCCGGCACCTCCCGCCTGGCCCGCCTGCGCGGCAGCCTGACCCCGCGCGAATGGGGCCGCGTCGGCGGCATGTTCGGCTTCATCACCCTGCTGCACGTCGTCGGCTGGGGCCTGCTGCTGGCGGTCGTGGTCCCGGAACACTACAAGCTGGGCGCCGGGATGTTCGGCGTGGGCACCGGCGTGACCGCCTACACCCTCGGCATGCGGCACGCGTTCGACGCCGACCACATCGCGGCCATCGACAACACCACGCGCAAGCTGATGGCGGACGGCAAGCGGCCGCTGTCGGTCGGGTTCTGGTTCTCGCTGGGCCACTCCACGATCGTGTTCACGCTGACACTGCTGCTGTCGCTGGGGCTGAAGGCCGTCGGCGTGCAGCTCTCCGACGACAACTCGACGCTGCACAGCGTCGGCGGCGTCATCGGCACGACGGTGTCGGGGACCTTCCTGTACCTGATCGCGATCTTCAACCTGGTGATCCTGGTCGGGATCGTCAAGGTGTTCCGGCAAATGCGCCAGGGCGTCTACAGCGAGGCGGAACTGGAGGAGCACCTGGCCAAGCGCGGCTTCATGAACCGGTTCCTGGGCAAGGCCATGGAGTCGGTGAAGGCGCCGTGGCAGATCTACCCGATCGGCGTGCTGTTCGGGCTCGGCTTCGACACGGTGACCGAGATCAGCCTGCTGGTGCTGGCCGGGACGTCGGTGGCGGCGGGGCTGCCCTGGTACGCGATCATGTGCCTGCCGATCCTGTTCGCGGCCGGGATGTCGCTGCTGGACACCATCGACGGGTCGTTCATGAACTTCGCCTACGGCTGGGCGTTCTCCAAGCCGGTGCGCAAGGTCTTCTACAACATCACCATCACCGGGCTGTCGGTGGCGGTGGCGCTGATCATCGGCACCGTGGAGCTGCTCGGGATCCTGTCGGACAAGCTGGGCTGGAGCGGCGGGTTCTGGGACTGGGTCGGCGGCATCGACCTGAACACGATCGGGTTCGCGATCGTCGGGGTGTTCGTCGGGGTGTGGCTGCTGGCGATCGCGGTGTGGAAGTTCGGGCGGATCGAGGAGAAGTGGACGGCGGGGCTGGCCGGGGTGGGGGGCGGGCTCGCGGCGGGCGGGGTCACGGCGGGCGGACTCACGGCGGGCGGCGAACTCCCGGTGGCCCAGGAAGTTACCGACCAGTAGGATCGGGGCATGACCGCTGAGACCACCGCCGCCGAGGCCGAGCCGTTCGACATCGGCGCGTTCCTGACCGCCGCCGTGCCCATGGTGGGCACGCTGGGCCTGGAGTACGTGGAGACGACGACCGAGCGCGCCGTCCTGAAGTTCCGCGACCAGCCCGAGTACCGCAACCACGTCGGCGGCCCGCACGCCGGCGCCATGTTCACCCTGGCCGAGTCGGCCTCCGGCGCGGTCGTGGTGGCGGCCTTCGGCCACCTGGCCGCCGTGGCCACGCCGCTGCCGACGACCGCCACCATCGACTTCAAGAAGGTGGCGCGCGGCGACATCACGGCCACCGCCACCCTGGGGCGCCCGATCCCGGAGATCATCGCCGAGCTCGAAGGCGGCACGCGGCCGGAGTTCCCGGTCCACGTGCGGATCCAGCGGGACAACGACGACGCCGTCACCGGGGAGATGACGATCGTCTGGACGCTGCGGCCCAACAGCTGAGCCGGACGCACCTCTGCCTCTGTAAAGGGGACAAGCCAACCGCCCGCCGCGTGACCCAGCCACGCGACGGGCGGTTTCCCTATTCTCACCCTGGGCCGCGCCGAGGCGGGCCGGTCACCGGTTGACCGGAACGAGCCGGAGCCAAACCCTGTCAGCCGGAAATCGCCGGCCGGACGACTGTGCTGGGGGTCGGAAAGCTCTGGGGGTCAGAGAGCCTGGGCGAGAAAGTGCTGGGGGTCGGAAAGCACTGGGGCCAGAGAGTGCTGGGTCAGAAAGTGCTGGGGGTTGGAAAGTGCTGGCGGTTGGAAAGTGCTGGGGGTCGGAGAGTGCTGGGCCAGAAAGTGCCGGCGGCAGAAAGCGCTGGCGGGCAGAGGGCGCCGGCGCGTCACGCGACCGACAGCACCGATCCCTGCGCCACCGCGCACAGTGTCCGCGCGCCGTCCTCGCTGACCGCGATCAGGTCGCAGCGGCAGACCGCCTGGCGCCGTCCCGCGTACGTGACGCTTGCCTCGGCCTCCAGCGTGGCGCCCGAGGCGGGGCGCAGGTAGCTGATCGTCACCCCGCTGGTGAGCACCTCCGGTCCGAGCTTCGTGCCGGCCGCGAAGGTGATCGCGTTGTCGGCGGCGTAGGCGAGGACCCCGCCGTGCAGGAAGCCGTTCTGCTGCTTCAGGTCGTCCCGGATGTCCAGGGCCAGGAGCGCGCGGCCCGGTTCGAAGGCCATGATGCGGGCGCCCACCAGCATGCTGAACGGCTGGGCGGCGAGGACCTTCCGCGCCGCCGCGAGGTCGAGGGTGATCATGGGCCCTCATTCTCCCGGTCGGATCGGCGCGAACAAAGGGGACCCCTCCCCGCGCCGCTCCTGCTAGCTCTCCCCCGCCTTCAGCTTCCGCCACCCGCCGGCGCGGTTGTTCGCGATGATCTGCGCGAACATCGCCCCCAACGGCTCGGCCGGCAGCTCCTCCCCTTCGTGGACGGCGACGGTGCGCGCCGTCTTGTTGTCGTGGCCGGCGGTGATGATGCCTTCGGGGTCGGGCACGATGGCACCGTCGTACAAGAACACGTTGACGTGGTCCTTGGTCCCCATCAGGGCACAGATGTTGCCCTTGAGCACGAAGTACGGCCGCACCGTCCGCTTGATGGTCTCCTCGACCTCCGGGTCGGCGGCGTGGACCAGGTCCCGGACCTGCCGGCACACCGCCCGCTGCCAGGCCGGCAGGGTGTTGATGTAGTCGTCGACGCGAGGATCCTTGGAGTACGACATAGCCCCATCATCACCCCCGACCCCGGCCTGACGTGGGCATCGACAGGCCGGGCGGTATGGTTTCCCGGATATCCGGGGCCTCTGAGCCCTGATACCGTCGCTCGCCGTGGGGGATGACGACACCGGCATCGAAATGGCCGGCATGCTGGTGGGCGCCGTCTTGATGGCGATCTCACTGCCTTTGGCGTTCATCAGTTTTCACTACGCGCCGCCGGGCGGCTCGGGCGTCGTGGACGGGCACAAGATCCAGGCGTTCACCGAGACCATCAGCACCTGGCGGTTCGCCCACGTCGCGACCTGGTCGCACATCCTGCCGTTCTTCCTGTTCGTCTTCATCCGCCTGGCGGCCATGCTCGCGGAGGCGGACGCCGCACGCATCGGCGGCGGCGTCCTGCACGCGATCCTCCACATCACGTTCCTCGTCGGCTGCGTGCTGTTCATCGGCCTGGCCGTCCAGTTCGGCCACACCACGATGCCGTCGAACGGACAACAGGGACTCCTCCCCGCACTCCACGGGTCGCCGTACAAGGTCAGCACCGGCGAAGTGCAGTCCACCCCGTACCTCACATCGTCCCTGGGACTGGGATGGTGGCTGATGACGGCGGGAATCCTCATCGGCGCCCTGAGCATGTGGCGGACGCTGCTGGTGTCGCTGGGCGCCCTGATCGCCGCGCTGATCGTCTTCGGCATCGTCGACCTGATCTTCCACACCGGGATCGACTCGGGGATCCTCAGGTGGATCGATCGGTTGTAGGGCGTGGGACGCCGGGCGCCGGCGCTCAGCGCTTGCGTTCACCGATTCAAAATCTGAGGCTGAGCGGCGCGGCGCTGAGGTCGTGGGCGTTGCGGAAGACCTCGACGTGTCCGCCTCGAAGGTGGACCCATTCTCGTGGCCGGAGCTGGGTCACTGGCTCGCCCGCCCGGCGGACTTCGACGCAATCATCTGGTGGCGGCTGGACATGTCGTCGGCCGTGTCTGAGCTGATCGTGATGGTCTTCGCGTTCGCCCGCGTGTCGCTCGCGCCCAAACCCAAACCGGTCGGGGGCCTCAGCCGCATTGCTGTTCCGCGTGCCGCCGTTGGGACCGGGCGGCCGTCGCGATCGCCTCCGGCCACGTTTGGATTACCCGGGGAGCAGTCCACGCACCACCACAAGGCGGCTGTCCGCTCGGGGTGAGTTCACCTGTGCCGCGTAGCCTGCCGCCGTATCGAGCGCCTGCCGCGCTTGGTCGAGTTCTCCCGCTCGTGCGTATGCCTCCGCGAGCCACGACCAGTAGAGGGACGACTCCCGGTGAGCATCCTCCGGGTAGCGAGACAGGACGTCCAAGAGCAGCGGTTCGGCGTCAGACGGGCGGCCGAGTTCCACCAAGACCCGCGCTCGCATAGTCGAAATCTCGTCACGGCTCATCCAGTACACCCACTCAGGATCTTCATCCCCCGGGGAGCGGCACTCGAAGACGTCATCCACCTGGTCGAGCGTCCGCATGGCGGTCCCCACCTCCCGCGCCCTCGCAGCCGACCACGCCACACGCTCAAGGAGGAGGGTCTGAACCGTAGGGGTTGCCCCGTCTGCGCCCTTGACCGCGGTGCGAGCCAACAAGAGCGCGTCGCGCACGTCGGCGGGCTTCCCGACGTTGGCCATCTGGTACGCGAGGGAGGATAGAAGATTGGCCCCTAGCGGCCGATCCCCGGCACGCGTGGCCGCGCCGACGCCCGACAAGTAATGCTTCTCCGCCTGGCGGTAGCTCCCCGCGTCTGAGGCCACCCAGCCGGCGAGCTGCGCCAGCTCTCCCACGGAGATGAGTAGTCGGCGGCCGACAGCGTCCGAGTAGGCCGAATCTCGGACGATCTGTTCGGTGTCCAGTAGCTCCTCCTCGACGACGGGGGCGAGGTCTTCGCCGCCCAAGCGGTCGTCCAGGTGCCGGAGTTCGATGACGCGTCCCTCGACCTCGCCCGCGAGCGACGCGCCCACGTTCCGGCCGGAGCGGCTTTCCACAACCTGAGGTGAGTCCGTGACGAGCCACTCGTGTGCGACCCGCAGCGGGTCGGGGAGCGGGTCCATCAAGGTTTCCGTGGGCACGCCCAGCGCTTCCGCATAGGCGGCGACGACGGCGGGCGATGCGGCCCGCTTGCCCGTCTCGACGTTGCTCAAGTGCTGCTTCGAGAAGTGTGCCCGGGGTGCCATGGCGTCCAAAGACACCCCGGCGGCCAGGCGAGCCGCGCGGAGCGCTTCCCCGATCGTCATCTCCATCTGAATACCCTTGAATACCCCTAAGTCGTATCAACGCAGGTGGGACCGGCTTCATCCTGTCATGTATGAGCACTGATCAAGGCACGGGGCTTCGACGTCCGGTGGTGGACCTCGCCGAGGAGCCCCCGTACGGGGCACCCATGGCGACCTTCCTCCTCGACGATGCGCCGAACCTCGGCATGCTCATAACCGGTGACTACCTGGCGGTGATGGGACACCCGCGCGCATATCGCACGGCCTGCACGCCCCCTCAAGACCCCGCCGCCGGACGCCGGAATTCCCGCCAGGGCTCCGGCGGCGGGTGACCGACTCAATCCAACGATCAGGAGGGATCAAGCATGACTGCGATCATCGAACAGGTGTCGGCCGAGATCGGTCAGGGCCTCTTCAGCAAAGGCCTGGCGCTCAAGCTGGTGAAGCGGGTTCACAAGGACTGGCGTCTCCTGGTGCCGCTGACTGACGAACTCGCCGAACAGATCGTGGATCAGACCGCTGTGTTCCTCGCGGCGATCGCCCACGCGGACGGCCCCCTCACCCCGTCCACGCTCGTCGATCAGGGGTGGCACGCCTTCGTGATCCACACCCGCGACTACCGCGAATACTGCATGGCGAAGTACGGGAGCTTCATCGACCACAACCCGACCGACAACCACAGGGCGGCCGAACCCGTGGAGCTCCTGGGCCGTACGACGACCGCGATCGAGGCCGCCGGGTACCACGTCATCCCGGAGCTGTGGAAGCTCCACGCGAGCTGTGACACCGACAGCACCGGGTGCCACTGCCAGGGCTGCGGGGCGGACTGCGACGGCGACGACTTCCATGGGTGAGAGCAACCGGCGTGCCGAGAATCTGGCGGACGTCCTCGCCGCGCACACGGGGCTGCCCCCGACGTGGCGCGACGCGTTCGCCCAGACTCCCCGGGAACTGTTCGTCCCGACACACGCCCACTTCTCGAACAACGTCACGGAAGCGTGGGAGATCGACCGCGACACCGATCCGGAAGCCTGGCTGTCCTCCGTCTATCGGCCGGACGTCGGCGTGGTCACGCAGATGGACGGCAACACTCCCACGTCGTCCTCGTCGATGCCGATGGCAATGGCTGAAACGCTGGGAGCCGTGCGGATCTTCGCCGGACAGAAGGTGTGCGAGATCGGGGCCGGGACGGGCTACAACGCCGCCGTGATCGCTCAGCGCGTCGGCGATCTGAACATGACCACGATCGAGGTAGACCCGGACATTGTCCGGAAGGCGGAGGCGAACCTCGCCAAGGCCGGGCACGACGGCGTGACCGTGATTCACGGGGACGGGCTGAACCTGAACGGCTTAGGTCGCTTTGATCGACTCGTGGCTACGTGCTCCGTGTCGTCCCTGCCCGCTTCGTGGATCGAGGCGTGCCCGCGCGGTCAGATCTTCGCGCCGTGGTTCAACGCGTACGACTCGTCCGCCTCCGCCGTGCTCGACGTGGAAGACGGCGTCGCGATCGGTCGGTTCGTTCCGAACCTGAAGTACATGCCCGCGCGAGCTATGGCCTTCAGCGACAAGCAACCGGGACGCCCGACCGATCCGAAGCTCTCAAGCACGTGGCTTCGGTGCCCTCAGGTCACCGATCGGCGGAAGCTCGGAGCGGCCTTCGCCATCGGCGCGCAGCTACCCGACGTGTTCAAGCTGGGCACGACCGATCGGAGTCTCGGGACCACCACCGTGACTCTCTGGGACGGACAAGGCTCGTGGGCGCGCACCTCTACCCCCGCGTCCATGGAGGTCGCGCAGTACCCCGTCGAGCAGGCCGGACCCCGCGACCTGTGGGACGAGGTCGAACAGGCTTATCGGCGGTGGCGGTCGTGGGGTCGCCCCTCGACCGACCGGTTCGGCCTGACGAGCGACGGCGAGACATTCACGATCTGGCTCGACAACGCAGACCAGCCGATCAGCGATCTGCCCTGACCGGCTGAGCAAGACTCCCGTCCCGGGCTGTGCCTCCCGGGACGGAGTGGGCCGAGTGCCAGGCCTTCAAGGTCTGATCGGCAGCTCGCGAAGGCCCTCACCCGACGGGATGGGGGCCTTGCGCCATCTGACCTGCGGCCGAACGCTATCACCGATTCAAAATCAGGTTCACGTCCCCGAACTCGTGCCACAAGTACCGGTTCGCCAGCGCCGCGTCGTAGCTCGCGCGGATCAGGGCCGGGCCGGTGATCGCGGTCAGCATCAGCAGGTGGGAGGCCTCGGGTTCGTGGAAGCCGGTGATCAGGCCGTCGACGGCGCGGACGCCGCGGTCCGGGGTGATGATCAGGTCGGTCCAGCCTTGGCTGGCGTGGACTGTTCCCTCCTCGTCGGCTGCTGATTCCAGGGCTCGTACGGCGGTCGTGCCGACGGCGATCACTCGGCCGCCGCGGGAGCGGACGAGGTTCACCAGGTCCGCCGTGGCTTCCGGGACCGAGTACCACTCGGCGTAGGGCTTCTCGTGGGCCTCGGGGGAGGCGACGCCGGTGTGGAGGGTGATCGGGGCGATGTGGACGCCCTTGGCGACCAGGCGGGCGACCAGGTCGGCGGAGAAGGGGCGGGCGGCGCTGGGCATTTCGGCGCTGCCGGGGATCGCGGCGAAGACGGTCTGGTAGGCCGCGATCGGCCAGTCGCGGTCGACGTAGTCGTAGCGGATCGCGCGGCCGTGGCGGGTCAGGTAGTCGGCGACCGACGCCCCCAGGTCGAGGCGGGCCACCCACAGGCGGTGGGTGTAGGGGCGGAGCAGGGTCACCGTCGCGCCGCCGGTCACGCGCAGGCGCAGGCCCGGGCGGCCCGGGGACGGCGGGTCCTCGGAGCCGGCGGTCAGGGCGAACGGCTTGGTCGCGCCGTCGGAGGTCGGGCGGCGCAGCTCGACGATCCAGGCGTCGGGGGCGTCCGGGGTGCCGGTGGACACGTGCAGCACCAGGCGCGCGCCGGTGTCGAGGTCCTCGGCGTCCAGCGCCGCCGGCAGCGTGCCGGAGTTGTTGACCACCAGCAGGTCCCCGGGTTCCAGGACCTCCGGCAGGTCGGCGAAGATGTAGTGGCCGACCTCGGGGTCGTCGTCCCCCTGGCCGCGGGCCACCAGCAGGCGGACCTCGTCGCGGTTCAGGCCGCGGGACTCGGCGGGCCGGCCGGCCAGCAGGTCCGGGGCGACGCGGAAGCCCTCCCCCAGCGGGTTGCCGGGCTGCGCCGGGGTACGGGCTCCGGCCGCCGCGGCGCGGGCCTGGTGGATCGTGGCAGTCAGGGTCGCCGTCATCTCAAGCCACCTCCGCGTCCGCCACGGCCGCCTTCGGCAGCAGGTCCGAGGCCTGGTAACGGCCGGACGGCCGCCGCTCGTCGATCAGCCGCAGGAAGCCCGGCACCACGGTCTCCGGCAGCGGCAGGTCGCTGATGTCCTCGCCGGGGAACGCGTCCTGGTGCATCTGGGTGCGCAGATCGCCGGGGTCCACCGCCCACACCCGGACCTTCGGCTCCTCCAGCCCGAGGATCGCCGAGGCGTGGTCCAGCGCGGCCTTGGAGGCGCCGTAGCCGCCCCAGCCGGCGTACGGCTCCACCGCCGCGTCGCTGGAGATGTTCACGATCTCGCCGCCGTGCTGCCGCAGCTGCGGCAGCAGCAGCTGGGCCAGGGCCAGCGGGGCCAGCACGTTCACCGCGAAGGTGGTCCGCAGGTCCGGGACCGGGAAGTCGGCCAGGGCCGGCAGCGGCGAGCCGCCGAGCGCGGAGGCGTTGTTGACCAGCAGGCTGGCGCCGCCGAGGTTGGCCGCCGCCTCGGCGAGGTCGGCGCGGTGGTCGTCGTCGGTGACGTCGCCGGCGATGGCGATGACGGTGGTCAGCTTGGACAGCTCGTAGTCGGCGGCGGCCAGCTTCTGCGCGGTCCGGGCGTCGATGACCAGGGACCAGCCGCGCTCGGCCAGGCTGCGGGCCAGCGCCAGTCCGAGGCCCTGGGAGGCGCCGGTGATCACGGCCACCGGGTTGCCGCTCCAGGTGCCGGAGACCGGGGCTGAGACTGTGTCGGAGACCGAGTCGGAGACTGTGTCGGAAATCGGGCCGGAGACCGCGGCGGCGGTCGGGCCGGTTCCCGCGCCGGCGTCCGGAGTCACGGAACCCGGGCGGCCGGCGTCGTTCGTTGTGGTGCCTGCGTCGCTCATGTCCTTCAGCCTGCTCCGCCCGGCGGCGCCCGGGATCGGGCCCGGGACCGGACTCCTTCCGGTCCAATGGTCCTAGGACCATCGGCCTAGGCCCGCCCGGTCCCGGGTCCGATGGGGCCGGACGATCTTTGGGGATACCCTGCGGACATGAGCCCGCAGAACCCGCTGGACACCATGCGCCGCCTGTCGGCCGCGGTGCTCGCGGTCAGCCGCCACCTGGCCACCGACGAGGTGCTCCAGACCATCGTGGCCACCGCCCGGGAGCTGATCGGCGCCGAGTACGCGGCCCTGGGCATCCCGGACGGCGCCGGCAGCTTCGCGCAGTTCCTGGTCGACGGCGTCAGCGAGGAGCAGTGGGCCCGGATCGGGCCGCTGCCCCGGCAGCACGGCATGCTCGCGGTGATGCTCCAGGACCCGGCGCCGCAGCGGCTGCCCGACATCCGGCGCGATCCGCGCTTCGGCTGGTGGCCCAAGGCGCATCCGGAGCTCAGCGCCTTCCTGGGGCTGCAGATCCGGGACGACGACGAGATCCTCGGCGCCATCTTCCTGGCCAACAAGCCCGGTGGCTTCACCGCCGACGACGAGGAGCTGCTCGGCGTGCTGGCCGGGCACGCCGCCATCGCGCTGCGGCACGCCCGGCTCTACGAGCGCGAGCGCGAGCTGGCCATCATCCGGGAGCGCAACCGCCTGGCCCGCGAGCTGCACGACGCCGTCGCCCAGAAGCTGTTCGCGCTGCGGCTGACCTCGCAGGCCGCCGCCGACCTGCTCGACCGCGACCCGGAGCGGGCCCGCGCCGAGCTGGACCAGGTCGCGGCGCTGGCCCGGGAGGCCGCCGAGGAGCTGCGCTCGGTGGTGGTCGAGCTGCGGCCCGCCGAGCTGGACGAGGACGGCCTGGCGGTGACCCTGCGCAAGCACGTGGAGGTGCTGGACCGGGTGAACCAGAGCGCCGGCGGCCCCCGGGTCCGGTTCCAGGGCGCCGACGTCAGGGCCCTGTCCCCGGCCGCCGAGGAGGTGCTGCTGCGGGTGGCGCAGGAGGCGCTGCACAACGCGCTGCGGCACGCCGGGGCCTCGACCATCAGCGTGCGCCTGGCCGAGCACTGCCCGGCCGGCACCGGGGCCTGCGGCGGCGCGCTGCTGGAGGTCGCCGACGACGGCGCCGGCTTCGACCCGGCCGCGGTCCGCCGGGCCGGCCGCAGCCTGGGCCTGGTGTCGATGCGGGACCGCGCCAAATCGGTGCGCGGCCGCCTGGCCGTCACCTCGGCGCCCGGGCAGGGCACGACGATCCGGCTGGAGGTGGACCGTGGCCGCGCGGCCTGAGGTCATCAGGGTGCTGATCGCCGACGACCACCGCATGGTCCGCCAGGGCCTGCGCACCTTCCTGGAGCTCCAGGACGGCATCGAGGTGGTCGGCGAGGCCGCCGACGGGGCCGAGTGCGCCGAGCGGGCCGCCGAGCTGGTCCCGGACGTGATCCTGCTGGACCTGGTGATGCCCGGCGTGGACGGCGTCGGCGCGATGGAGCTGCTGCGGGAGGCCGGGTCGCCGTCCCGGGTGCTGGTGGTGACCAGCTTCACCGACCGCCGCATGATCGTCCCGGCGATCCGGGCCGGGGCCCGGGGCTACGTCTACAAGGACGTCGACCCGGCCGCGCTGGCCACCGCGGTCCGCTCGGTCCACGCCGGCCACGTGCTGCTGGAGCCGGAGGTCGCCGCCGCGCTGCTGGACTCCGGCTCCGCGTCCGCCGACCCCGGCCCGCAGGTCGCGCCGCTGACCGCACGGGAGCGGGAGGTCCTGGTGCTGATCGCGCAGGGACGTGCGAACCGCGAGATCGCCCGGGCGCTGGTGCTGGCGGAGAAGACCGTGAAGACGCACGTGTCCAACATCCTGATGAAGCTCGGGGTCGCGGACCGGACGCAGGCGGCGTTGTGGGCCGTGCGGCACGGGATCGCGCCGGAGGACGAGGGCGGCGGACCCCCGCGGCGCCAATAGCCGGTTCCGCGGGCTGCACTCGCTCGGCTGACCGCCGACCCCTCGCAGTCCTCGCCGCTACCGCGCCAGCAGCTGCGGAATCGCAGTACGCAGATAGAGCCGGGCACCGGGCTTGTAGTAGTGGACACCGTCCCAGCGGTAGGCACGGCTGGTGGAGATGGCCGCGTCCTGGCAGAACTCCGAGGGCGGATACAGCACGCGGATCTGGCCCGCCGAAGCCTTGGCGTAGGCGGACAGCAGGGTGTTGACATGGGCGACACGGCTGTCGTCGCCCCGCTCCGGCCACAGGCCGCCGCCGGACCCGGCGGTGCGGACCGGGCGGTAGCAGGGCAGCAGGGCCAGGTCCAGGCGCGGCAGGCCGGTGGCCTTCAGGGCTTTGGCGGCGTCGGCGAGGCGGCCGGTGAAGTAGGCGTCCCAGGCCGGGGTGCCGAACGCCAGCGCGGTGCCGTCGACCTGCTCGTCGAACAGGTCCCAGGCGCCGATCATCAGCACGGCGTCGTCGGCGTGGTCGCGCTGGACCCGGGCGGCCCACTTCGCGGCCGGGTGGCCGCACTCCGCGTCCAGGTCGCGGCGGCTGCCGGAGCTGCTGGTGATCCGGCCGCCGAGCAGGCCGCAGCCTTCGGTGGTGGCGTCCAGCAGGGTCAGGTAGGCGGCGGTGTCGGGCGGACTGTTCAGGGCGAGGGTCATGCCCTGGGAGTCGCCGATGAGGGCCACGCGCGGCGGGTGCTGCGGGGGCGGCGGCAGGGCCGTGGGGTAGGCGGGGACGACGTCGGGGATCGCGGCATGCGGCTCGGGCTGGGTCCGGGGCTTCGCGCCGGCGCCGTTGGCGGGAGACGTGCCGATGGCGCGCGGCGCGGCGCCCCCGGCGAGCGCCGCGGCCGGGCCGGTGTCGACGGCGACGGCGCGCGCGTCGGCGGGGTGGGCCGCGGCGGTGGTCAGCAGCGTGTCGGTGAGCATGACCGAGGCCAGGACGACGGCCAGCACGGTGGCGGCGGTGGCCAGCGGGATGCCGGGGCGGCGGTCGCCGAACGCGGTCCGGGCGCGGGCCAGGGCCCGGCCGAGCGCGCCCTGGCGGATCGGGGTCTCGATGAAGCGGTAGGTGAGGTCGGCGAGCAGGACCGACAGACCGATCCGCAGCAGGAACGCGGTCGCCGGGGACCAGGAGAGGTCGGTGCCGGGCCGGGTGACGTCGAAGATCGGCCAGTGCCAGAGGTAGAGCGCGTAGGAGCGTTCGCCGAGCCAGACGAAGGGCTTGGTGGCGAGCAGGGCGGCGACGGCGGTACCGGCTGCCAGGGTTCTGATGAGCACGGCGGCGGCCAGGGACAGGGCGAGCAGGCCGGCCGGGTAGAGGGCGGACCCGGTGGGCGAGACCGCCGTGAACGACCACAGGATGGCCGCGAAGGTGAGGAAGGACGCTGATTCGAGGGCGATGCGGCGGGCTTTGTCGAAGGGTGCGGCTTCGGCGGCTCCGGTCGCCCCGGTAGTTCCAGCGGTTCCAGCGGTTCTGGCGGCTCCAGCGGTTCTGGCGGCTCCAGCCGTTCCGGCGGTCTCGGCGCGGCCCGCGCGGGCGACCTGGAGCAGCGCGGCGATCACACCGATGAGCAACTCGAACGCGCGCGTGTCGGTGCCGTAGTAGATACGGGACGGGTCGCGCCACGGCGAATAGAGCAGCGCGGTGAGGCCGATCGAGCAGGCCGAGAGCAGCGTGGCCCAGCCGACGGCACGCCACAGGGCCCTGACCCGCTCGGCGTGCACTGCCTGGCCAGTGCGGCCGAGGGCGACGAGCAGGAACACCGGCCACACGACGTAGAACTGCTCCTCCACGGCCAGCGACCACAGGTGCAGCAGCAGGCTCGGGCGGCCGGTGCCGCCGAAGTACGACTGGCCCTTGGCGACGAACCACCAGTTGGTGACGTAGGCCAGGGAGGCTGTGGCGTCGTCGCGGAAGGCCGCCGCCTCGCCGGGCAGGGCGAGCACGACGAAGGCGCAGGTTCCCGCGATGACGGTGAACAGCGCGGGCAGCAGCCGGCGTGCGCGGCGGAAGTAGAAGCGGCGCAGGGCGATGGCGCCCGCGGCGAGGTACTCGCGGGCCAGCAGGCCGGTAATCAGGTAGCCGGACAGGACGAAGAACACGTCGACGCCCAGGAACCCGCCCCGGGCCCCCGCCACGCCCGCGTGGTAGAGCAGGACGACGGCCACCGCGACCGCGCGCAGGCCGTCGAGCGCGCGGATGCGGCCCGGATCGGCGGGCCGGCGCGGGCTCGCGGCGCCGCCGTGGAACGGCCGCGCGCCCGGGCCGAAGACCGGCAACGTCGCGAACCGATGACGCGGAAGCTCCCGCGAGCCTTCGTCAGGTTCCATGCGCTCCGCCAACCCGAGGTAGTGCACCGATGCGGCGGCCGCCGGCCGCGCGCACCGCCCCGACCCGGGGCGCACCACCTTGTGTACCAATTGCCCCGATACGTCAACCCGCTCCGGCGGGGGAAGGATCCTGAATCACCCGTCCGGCCCAGGCTTGTCCTCCAGCGCCGACAGCCCGGCGGGCGGTACGCGCCGGCGCAGGGACACCAGAGGTTTCGCGCCGGTAACCAAGCGCTGTCATGGCGCTATTGAATAAGGACCCTTATATTGACGGGTTCGCCACCCCTCATTATCGAATGGAATAGCGAATCTAAATGCGCACTCAAGCCTCGCGAAACCCATCCGTCGAAATCCGACTTTGGCCACCGGGGCAGGTCGGGCGCAGGGTCGGCATTTCGTCGGATGGGGTGGTCGGACAAGTGGAGAACAAGGGTGAATTCGTAGAAGTATTTCGTTGCCCGACGTTTTCCGGCCGGTTCCGGCGGGCTAGGCTGAACGACGCTGAGCGGGGGCGGGAATGGGACCGGCCAGGCGGTCCGGCGCATCGGGGGGTGCGTCCCGCCGAGGCCGCGAGCTGGGGGCGAACTTGATCGACATCGTGCTCGCACAACGAGCTGTGCTGTGGCGCGAAGGGCTGGCTGCCTTGCTGGCCCGGGAGGCCGACTTCAAGGTGGTGGTGCGGCCGACGAGGCTGGAGGACGTGTGGCCCGCGGTGCGGCGACGGCGGCCGGACGTGATCCTGCTGGACGCCGAACTGCCCGGGGTGCCGGCGGTGGACGCGGTCTGCTCCCAGCTGTGCCAGCGGCGCCCCGATGTCAAAGTACTCATACTGGTGGAGCGCTGGGCCGCCACCCTGGCGACGCTGACCCGGCTGGCGCCGCAGACCGGCTTCCTCACCGTCGACGCCTCGCCGGCCCAGCTGGTGGACGGCCTGCGCCGGATCGTCGACGGCAAGCCGGTGCTGGACCTGGAGCTGGCGGTCGCCGCGCTCTCGGCCGGCGACAACCCGCTGACCGACCGGGAGCGCGAGGTGCTGCTGAAGTCGGTGGACGGCGCCCCGACCAAGGCCATCGCCGCCGAACTGTTCCTAAGTACCGGAACGGTCCGCAACTACCTGTCGCGCGCCATGGCCAAGACCGGCGCCCGCAGCCGGATCGAGGCGGTGCGGATCGCCCGGGACGAGGGCTGGATCTGAGGGGTGGGCTGGGATGTCGGAGCCAGAACCGGGATCGGGGCTCGGCGCGCCGGCGCTGCCCGACCAGTGGGCCAGCAGCTCGCGGTAGAGCACGGAGCGCTCGGCCAGTTCGTCGGGCCGGCCGGTGTCGGCCCGCACCCCGTCCAGGACCAAGACGCGGTCGGCGCGAAGCGCGGAGCTGAGGCGGTGCGCGATGACGATCAGCGCGCCGTCGCGCTCGGCGAAGGCCCGCTCGGCGCGGCGCTCGGCGGCCGGATCGAGGTGGCAGGTGGCCTCGTCCAGGACGGCGAGCGGCGCCGGGGACAGGTGCGCGCGGGCCAGGGCGAGGAGTTGGCGCTCCCCGGCGGAGAGTTCGCTCGGGACGACGGACGCGTCCAGGCCCCCGAGCCGCGCGACGAGGCCGGCGGCGCCGACGGCGGCGGCCGAGGCGGTGATGTCCGCGTCGGGGGCGCCGGGCCGGAGGTAGGACAGGTTGTCGCGGACCGTCGCGGCGAAGACGTACGCCTCCTGCGGAATCAGGACCCGGAGCTCGGCGAGCCGGTCGGCGTCGATGTCGGCGGCGTCGGCACCGCCGAGGCGGACGACACCGGCGTCGGGGCGTCGCAGGCCGCAGATCAGGGCCGCGAGCGTCGACTTGCCGATGCCGCTGGGGCCGACGACCGCGAGGTGGTCGCCGAACGCGACGGTGAGGCTGAGGTCGCTCAGGACCGGTTCGGAGGCCGGGCCGTAGGCGAAGGTGACGGCGTCGAGGGTGAGGCCGGCGCGGGCGAAGTCCGGGACCACGGGACCGGGCTCGGGGCGGTCGGCCTGGGCCGCGGTGTCGGCCTCGGTGTCGGTGTCGGTGTCGGCGGTCGCAGCCGCCTCGGATCGAATCGGCGCACTGGCATCCAGCAGCCGGGCCAGGGTGATCGAGAACCGCAGGCCGCTGTCACCGAGGCCCGACATCACACCGCGCAGCGCGGGCTGAAGCCCGGACACGACGAACGTCAGGCCGCCGACCAGAGCTCCGGCGGTGAGGCCGTGGCGGAACAGGGTCGGGCCGACCGCGAGCAGCAGCAGGGCGGGAAGCCAGCCGCCGACAGCGAAGCAGAGCGGCCGGAGCGCGGCGGCGCGGGCGAGCGAGCGTTCGGCCCGGGCCTGGGCGTCGACCGGCTCGGCGACCAAATCGGCGGCGAACTGCTCGGCGCCGGAGGCGGTGATGTCGCGCACGGCGGCCAGCACCGGGCCGACCGTCGCGGACACCCGCTCCTCGCCGACGACGCAAGCTCGCTGACGCCCGGCCGCGACGCGCAGTACCGCGAGGAAGACCGCGAACCCGAGCAGGAACGGCGGCAGCACGACGACCGCGATCAGCGGATCGAGCGCGAGCGCGCCGACGGCGGTGCCGATCGCCGCGACGCCGAAGCCGCGGATCGCGACGATGATGCCCGCGAACGAATCGCGGACCGTCTCCACCTGCCGGGTCAGCCGGACCGCCGTGCCGCCGTCGCGCTCGCCGAGCACGCCGCGGTCCAGGGCCGAGCCCACGACCCGCCGGACCAGCACGTCGCGCAGCGGCTCGACGAAGTCGCCGAGCAGCGCGAACACCCGGCGGGATCCGAACGCCGCGACGGTGGCCGCGACCAGGAGCGCGCCGATCCAAGCCAGGCCGACGCCGGTGCGGTGGCGCAGGAAGCCGTCGTCCAGGGCTCGCGCCACCGCGACGCCGGACAGCGCCGAGGAGGGCACCTCCAGCAAGGACCACAAGACCATCGCCACCACCGAGCGACGGCGCACCGTGCCGAACGCGAACCGGAGCTCGCGGCGGGGATCTCGAAGACTCCCCTTCGGACCGTTCGCGCGCTTCGGACCCTCCGCACCCTCGGCGCCCTCCGAGCCCTTCGAACCCCTCGGACCGTTCGAGCCCTTCGGACCGTTCGAGCCCTTCGAGCCCTTCGGGCCCTCCGCACCCCCGGCTCGCGACCGCGGCCAAGCTCCCCGGCTCATGCCGCGAACACCTCCCGGTACTCGGCGTCCTCCCACAAGAGCTCGTGCTCTCCCACACCCCGCACCCGTCCCGCGTCGAGCCACACCACCGCGTCGGCGCGCGCCGCGGTCGCGGCCCGATGCGTCACGATCAGGCGGGTCCGGCCCGCGTCGCTGCCGAGCAGCGCCTCGCTGATCAGCGCCTCCGTGGCGGTGTCCAGGCTGGAGGTCGCGTCGTCCAGCACCAGGAGGCGGTGCGCGGGCCAGGCGCGGGCCAGGCCGAGCCGCTGGGCCTCTCCCCCGGACATCGGGGCGTCGGCGAGCGGTGTGTCATAGCCCTGAGGCAGTCGGCGGACGAAGTCGTCGGCGCGGGCGGCGCGGGCCGAGGCCTCGATCCGCTCGCGGGGCCGGCCCAGGCCGACGGCGTCGCCGACCGTGGTGCCGACCAGGTCCGGGCGCTCGAAGGCGCAGCCCACGGCGGCGCGCAGGTCGTCGTGGCCGAGCTCGGGCAGCGGCACGCCGTCCAGGCGCACCTCTCCCTGCTCGGGGTCGCGCAGCCGGGCGGCCAGCGCCGCGAGCGCCGACTTGCCCGCGCCCGACGGCCCGACCACGGCGACCACGCCGCCGCCGGGGAGCGTCAGGTTCACGTCGCGCAGCACGCCGCTGGACACCGCTCGCAGCTCCAGGCGGCCCTCGCCCGGCGGCAGCACCCGATGGCCGTAGTCGGCCGCCGCGAAGTCGAGCAGCTCGCCGGCACGCGCCGCTCCGGCGCGGGAGCGGGCGACGGCCGCGAACACCGAGGTGAGGCCGCCCAGGCCGGTGCCGATGGAGGCGTAGCGGCCGGCGGCGAACAGCTCGCCCGGGGTCAGGCGGCCCCGGGCCAGTTCCAGGCCGCCGACGGCCAGGACCGCGGCCAGGGTCGCCGGTCCGAGCACGGCGCCGAGGAAGGTCGAGCGGGCCAGGACCCGCCAGGTGGCGCGGCCGGCGGCGGCCAGCTCGGGCAGGTCGGCCAGGACCCGTTCGCGTTCGGCGGCGGCGGTGCCGGCGGCGGCGATGGTCCGGATGCCGCCGAGGGACTCGATCAGCCGTCCGACGATGCGGCCCTGCGCGGCCAGGTAGGAGCGCAGCACGCGGGAGGTGTCGCGGGTGAAGGTGCGCAGGACGAAGGCCACGCCGGCGGTCCCGGCCAGGAAGGCCACGGCGAGCCAGGGGTCGATGACCGCCAACAGCACCAGGCTGCCGACCGGGGGGACGACCGCGGCCAGCGCGGTGACCAGGCCCGGGCCGGCGCGGCTGGCGTCGGCGGAGTTGGCGCAGACGCGGCCGAGCAGGTCGCCGGGAGTGAACGCGCCCGCCGCCGAGGGGCCGGCGTCCAGGACCCGGCGGGTCATCCGCAGCCGCAGCCAGGCGGTGGTGCGGGCGGTGGTCGCGGCGGTGATGTAGGCGGCGGTCATGTCGCAGAGCACGCCGATGCCCATCAGGGCGGCGGCGGCCAGCAATCGGGGCGCGACGGCTCGGCCGCCGGCCGCCGCGTCGATGGCGGCGCCGAGGACGTCCGGCACGGACAGGGCGATCGCGGACGAGCCGAGCGCGGCCAGTCCCAGCAGCGGCAGCCGGTGGCCGCCGTGGCGGACAGCGCTGGTGTAGGCGCTCATGCGGAAAGGCCGGGCGCGGCCGGGCGAAGTGCGGGCAGTCCGAGCTCGGCCGGTTCGTACACAGCCGGTTCGAGCACAGCCGGTTCGTACACAGCCGGTTTGAGCACCGCTTCGAGCACAGCCGGTTTGAGCACAGCCGCGCGAATCGCGGACCATCCGAGCAGGTGAAGCGGATGGCCGCCATTCTGGACGGCGCTCGTGTGCGCGCTCATCTGGACGCGGCCTCCGTCGGAGAGTCTCATAGGAGTAGAAAGTTCGTTCATGGCGGCGGCCCCGGGCGAATGTCAGTCGTCCGGGCCCGCCGCGATGTTTGGGGTCCGGCGGATCACACCGGCCCTACAGCCCTTGCGGGCTCGGGATTACAGCAGGTCGCAGAGCAGGCTGATGCCGCTGTGGCCGTTGCAGCCGGTGACGCTCAGCTCGGAGCCGTCGCCGCCGTGGCCGCCGCCACCCTCGCAGTCGGGGCGCTCGAGGCCCTGCAGATCGAGCAGAGTCATCTCAGTGATCTCAGTCATTCTCGTGCCTTCCTCTTTCCGGTACCCGCGCCGGACGGCGCGGGAGTCTTGGGGACGAGCAGCGGTGCGTGCACCGGCTCGTCGTGCAGTGCCGCGCCGAGCGCGAGCAGGACCCCGGCGGTCCCGGTGGCCAGGTCCATCGACAGCCGCATCAGGCCGCCGCCGGGGAAGGCCGTCCCGCTGCCGTAGGGCAGCGTGTGCCAGGTCAGCCTCCGCACCTGCGCCGCCACCAGCGGGTCGCGGTGCCGTTCGGGGGTGCGGCCGGCCAGGTAGAGCACGATCCCGGCGCGGCCGGAGAACAACCCCGGCAGGGCGTACAGGGGCGAGCGGGCGGCCACGGCGATGGCGTCGGCGGCCTCGCGGAACAGGAGGTCCGAGTCGGCCTCCGGACCGGACCGGGCCGCCAGGTAGGCGTCCAGGGCCACGCCGATCCCGAGGCTGCCGACGTCCAGGTACGGCAGCGTGCGCCAGCCTTCGTCGACGTGCATCGCGCCCTTGTCGCGCACCACGCACCGCCGCAGGTCCCGGCGCAGCGCCTCGGCTGCGGAGTCCAGGAACCGGGTGTCGCCGGTGTCGTCGAAGGCGCGCAGGAGCAGCAGCGCCTGGCCGGAGTGGCCGCGCAGCAGGCCGGCATGGAAGCCGTCGCGTCCGGACACGGCCGGAGCGGTGTCCGGGGCGGCCAGCCGCTCGGCCACGATCTCGGCGGCCTGGAGCCCGCAGGTGCGCAGTCCGGTGTCGCCGGTCCGCTCCGCGAAGTGCAGCAGGTTCAGGCCGATACCGGACAGGCCGCCGGACAGATCGGACGGATACTCCTGCCACCGGTCCTGGAGACAGGCTTCGACGACGTCCAAGGCTTCGGCGCGATGTCCGAGGTGTTCCAGGGCGAAGGCGGCACCATGCAGGCCCTCCCACAGGCCGGGCCGGGCGCCCGCGCCGGGGTCCTTGGCGTGCCGCAGCAGCCATTCCTCGTACTGCGGGAAGCGTCCGGCGCCGGTGACGTCCAGCGCGTAGAGCACTCCGGCAGCGCCGTAGGCCAGGCCGAGGCCGCCGACGGCGAACTGGCGGATGTCGCCGGGGAACAGCCGGTCGTCGCGGTCCGGCGTCGCACTGGCCTCGATCGCGCGCACCAGATCGGCGCGCAGATCCGGCCAGATCCGGGGCTCCGGCTCGATCCTGGCCGGCGCGTTGGCCGCGATCGGCCGGGAGGGGTCCGCCTCGGCGCCGGTGATGACGGCGACCGCCTCGGCCAGGTACTCCGGCGGCACCGGGAAGTGCTCGCCGATGACCTCGGCGAAGTCGCGGGCCTTGGGCCGGTGCAGCCACAGCAGGTTCGCCAGCGGCAGGAACACGGCCAGGCGCAGACAGGCCAGGGCGTAGTGGTCGCGGTCGGCGCCGGTCACGGTGCGCGGCGGAGTGAAGCCGGGGTTGCCCAGACCGGGACGGACCTGCTCGCCGATGTCGCAGGACACTTCGAAGTCCAGGACGGCGATGGTGTCGTCGGCGCGCACGAGCAGATTCGACATGTGCAGGTCGCCGTAGACGATGCCGCGCTCGTGGATCGCGTCGACAGTCTGCTTCGCCTGACGGTGGATGCTCAACGCCCAATCGGCGTAGCGCTGGTAGTCCTCGGGTGTGGCGGCGTGGTCGGTCAGCGGGTGCCGGCCCGCCATCGCCTTGCTGAGCGGGACGCCGTCGGCGATGAAGTCCATGACGAGGAACCGGTGCTCCCCCACCCAGATCAGGTCTCGGGGCCGGGGGATGCCGGGTATGCCTTCCAGGCGGCACAGCATCGCGTGTTCGTGCTCGACGCGGCGCACGGCGTCGTTGCCGCGGGCGTCGATCCCGGCATGCGGCCGGCCCTCCTTCAGCACCACCTCCTCCCCGGTCCGGGTGTCGCGGCCCACATAGATGCCGCCGCCGTTGGAGAAGTGCAGGACCCGCTCGACCTTGTAGGGCATGTCGGTGAGCTTCACCGCGTTGCGGGCGGCCAGCTGCGGGGCCAGGAAGGCCGGCAGCTCCACCCACGGCGGGACCCGGAACACCGGTTCGCGGCGGTCCGGCACCAGCGTACCGTCGGGCTTGGCGAGCGCCGGCACCACCGCGCCGTCCTCGGCGACGGTGTACCGGCCGGCGAAGGCGCCGTAGCGCACATGCAACGGACCGGCGTTCCAGCGCAGATCGCTGAGGATGTAGGGGTTCGGCCGGCCGTCGAGCAGCTCGCCGAGTTCGGTGAGGACGCGCTCGCAGGCCGCGTCGTCGGCCGGGTAGATGGTGACGAACTTGCCCGAGTAGCCGCGGGGCGCGTACTTCGACACCCGGGCCAGCAGCGCGGCCGACGAGCGCAGGAACTTGAACGGTATGCCGCGCGGGACGCAGTACTCGAAGACGATGTCCAGGATCTCGACGGCGCTCTCCAGGGCGGCCGAGGCGTGGATCTTCCAGCCCTGCGCCGGCATCCCGTTGGGGACCGGCTCCACGACCGTCCAGTCGTCCTGGCCGTACCGCCGCCAGCCGTCGGGCAGCGCCCGCTCTCCCGCCGCGAATCCGGGCGCCGCGGGACCGACGCCCCGGACGGCATCGTAAAAATGCCGGTCCAGTTGCGTGTACGCCTCGTAGCGGTCGTCCATTCTGGGCGGTTCCTTTCCGAACGTCGGGGGGACGTAGACCACTGTGGCCACCGGACAGATCGACCGGAAGTGTGGCGAGTCATGACTCTGCTATGCGGATCGCACCGGGACGACATGACGTTTTCGATGACCTCCGCCACCGTTTCTCCTGTGGGATGCCGGGTATGTGTGGCGGTTTCACTCCGGTACTGTGGCGCGATGGCTTTCTGGAAGCGCGGTTCGGACGCGCAGGATTCCGCAGTCGCGCAGGTCCGCGCCACAGCGGAGGAGATATCGACGCTGCGGGCGGCGCGGTTCGCCGGCACGACGGAGTACTCCGACCGCGGCCCCGGAACCAACCACGGCGTCAGGAGCTTCCTGACGGACACGGCGCACCAGTTCCTGACCGTGGACGGCCGCACGACCGAGGCGATCCACCTGGACCGCATCGTGTACCTGCGGCTCGACGAGCCGACAGCAGCCGCGGTGGGCAAGGCGTGGGTGGCCCGGAAGGCGGCGGCGGCGCAGTGGGAGCTGCTGGTGGGGCTGGAGACCGTCTGCGCGGTGGCGGCGACCGCCGACAGCGCCACCGACCTGGGCCCGACGCCCACGGACGAGGGGACGCTGACCCGGCTCCGGACGGCATTCCTGCCGGACCGGTCCGGCCGTGAGCCGCAGATCAAGCGGCTGGCCCAACTGGTCAAGGTGTTCCAGGCCGACGCCGTGACGCTCGACCTGTTCTTCGACGACGCGGCGCGGCTACGCCGCTATCGCATCTGCTGGCAGGAGGCCAAGCTCTCCGATCCGGACGTCGGTGACTACCGGATGACCATGGCCCGCGAGTACTACGACTTCGCCGTGGACCCCGAGATCAAGCTGCCCCCGGCAAGGGATGTGCTGATGCAGGGACACCTGGACGCGGATCTGCGGGCGGTTCCTGTCATCTCTGTAGGGGCTAAAGAGTGAACGGCCCGCTGGGTCGCTCGGCGGTGAGCGGCGGGCCGGTCCTCAAGTGTCGCGGCGGCTGATCAGGCGTCGCGGCGGCTGATCGCTACTTCTTGCCGGTCTTGCCGCTTTTCACGGGCTTGGCGGCCTTGGCGGTCTTGGCGGGCTTGGCATTCTTGGCCGCCTTGCCGGGCTTCGCGTCCTTCGCCGACTTCTGCGCCGAGGACTTCGCCGGGCCGGTCTTGGCGGCGGGCTTCGTCGCCTTGGCCGCCTTCTTCTCCGGTGTCTTCTTCTCGGGCGCCTTCTTGTCGGTCGCCTCGGCCTTGTCAGCAGGGGCCTCGGCCTTGCTCGCCGGAGCCTCGGTCTTCTCCGCGGCGGCCTCGGTCTTCTTCGGCTTGGCGTTCTTCTTCACAGTGTTCTTCTTTGCCGGAGCCGGAGCCGGAGCCGGAGTCGCAGCCGCAGCCGCAGCCGCAGCCGCAGCCGGGGCCTCGGCACTCTCGGCGCTCTCGACACTCGCGGCGCTCCCAGCGCCATCGAGGCTCTCGGCGACCTGCGTCCGGAACGTCTGGCCGGGCTGGAAGCGCGGGGAGACCCCGGCCTGGATCTGGATCGCCGCGCCGGTGCGCGGGTTGCGGCCGACGCGCGCGGCGCGGTGGACGCCGTCGAAGGTGCCGAACCCGACGACCTGGACGCGGTCGCCGGCGGCCACGCGCCGCATGATCACGTCGAAGACCGCGTCGACATGGGCGCGGGCGTCGGACTCGGTGCCTTGCAGGTGCGCGGCCACCTCGGCAGCCAGTTCGGCTTTGTTCATTGAGCGTTCCCCTCCGGTTGTTTGGAATTCCACCTGTGATGCGGCACCGTAGCACCCCAAAGTGTCCAAACCCGTTGAGCGCGGCGGGAAAAGCGCTGTGGACCCGGCTGCCGGACGAGCGAGCCGCGGGGCCTAAGGCCCCGCGGTCCGCCGGTTTCGGGGATGTCAGCTGTCGTAGAGCAGGTCGAATTCCTCCCACTGGCCGATCGAGAGGCGGTTGGCGATGAGCGGCGAGGCCCCGGCGTTGTCGGCGCTGACGATGTCACCGTTGGCGTGGGCGTGCAGGCTCGTGCTGCCGTCGGCGTTGTAGACGACGTCGAACTCCTCCCACTGGCCGATGGCCGTGCGGTTCGCGATCAGCGGCGAAGCCCCGGTGTTGTCGGCGGAGACGATGTCGTTGTTGGCGTGCGCGCGCAGGCTCACGCTGCCGTCGGCGTTATTGATCAGGTCGAACTGCTCCCACGGCCCGATCGCCGTGCGGTTCGCGATCAGGGGCGAAGCGCCCGCGTTGTCGGCGGTCACGTAGTCGGAGTTGGCGTGGGCCCGCAGGCTGACCGGCGAAGGACCGCTCGCGGTGATCAGATCGAACTCCTCCCACGGGCCGATCGCCGTGCGGTTGGCGATCAGCGGCGAGGCGCCGGCGTTGTCAGCGGTGACGATGTCGCCGTTGGCATGTGCGCGGAGGCTGACGCTGCCGTCGGCGTTGTGGACGAGGTCGAACTCCTCCCACGGCCCGATCGCTGTACGGTTCGCGATCAGCGGCGAAGCACCGGCGTTGTCGGCGGTGACCACCTTCGCATTGGCGTGGGCCCGCAGGCTCACACTGCCGTCCGGGTTGGCGACCAGGTCGAACTGCTCCGACGGCCCGATCGTGGTCCGGTTGGCGATCAGCGGCGAGGCTCCGCCGCTGTCCGACGTCACGTAGTCGCCGTTGGCGTGCGCCTTCAGGCTGACCACCGACACCGTCGACGTCGGCGCGAAGCCCCACACGCCGTTAGGGGTGCCCAGTCCGGTGGGGCCGTCGTAGCCGACCACGCCGGTGCACAGGTACGCCGGGGAACAGCTGCCGTTGGAGCCGCTGGTCACGTCGAACAGCGAATAGCTGTGCTGATACGGGTACTTCGCGGGGCGGTCGCCGCCGGCCGGGACGCCGGCCAGGGCGTAGACGGAGGCGATGATCGGCGCGGCAGCCGAGGTGCCGCCATAGACCTGCCAGCCCGAGGCGCCGTAGGTGTCGTAGACGGCGACGCCGGTGGCCGGGTCCGCGACCGCGGCGACGTCGGCGACCGTGCGGCGCGCGCAGCCGGTGTCGGTCTGCCAGGACGGCTTCGGGTCGTACGCCGAGCAGCCCGAGCCGCTGCCCGACCACACCGTCTCCGACCAGCCGCGGGCGTTGGTGGCCGTCCGCAGCGAGGTGCCACCGACCGCGGTGACGTACTGGGAGGCGGCCGGATACTCCACGCCGTAGCTGCTGTCCCCCGAGGAGACGGTGATGGCGACGCCGGGATGGTTGAAGTAGGCCTTGTCGTAGCTCAGATCGCTGCCGGACTCGCCGCCGCCCCAGCTGTTCGAGACGAACTTCGCCCCGAGCGCCACCGCCTCGTTCTCGGCCGCCCCGAGGTCGCCCATGCTGGCGGAGTTGGCCTCCACCAGCAGGATGTGGGCGCCGGGCGCGATGGCCGAGACCATGTCCAGGTCCAGCGAGATCTCCCCGGCCCAGCCGGAGTTGCCCGGCGGATAGCTGGTGCCGCCGCTCTGGTTGACCTTGCGGAAGCAGCCGTTGGCGGTGGTGCAGGCGGGCAGGCCGTACTGAGTACGGTAGGCGGCCAGGTCGCTCTCGGCGTTCGGGTCGTCGTAGGCGTCGACGATGGCGATCGTCTCGGTCGCGGCGCCGTTGGCGGTCAGCTTGTAGGCGGAGCGCAGGTCGCCGGGGCCGTAGCCGGCGGGGGTGGCGGCGGGGCCGAGCGCGTCGGCGCGGACGCCGGCCACGTCGGTGCGCACCAGCGCCAGGCAGGCCATCTGGCCCGCGGCGGCCGGGGTCGAGCACAGGCGTTTGGTCGCGGCCTGGTGCGAGTCGGCGCCGGTCTGGTGCGAGCCGGCCTGGTACGAGCCGGTGGCCGCGCTCCGCGCCGACGCGCTCTGAGCGGTGAGGCCGCCGAAGGCGGTGCCGATGAGCGCCGCCGCCGCGAGCGCTGTCAGGGTTCTCCATCGGCGACGCGGCGTGCGGCTGTTCGTCGTTCCCACGCGAGCTCCTCTGCGTATTCCTTGAATCAGGGTTCGAATACGTCGACGCGGAGCTGAAGCTAGTAAGAGGACTCACGGGGCGCAATAGGTAAAAGGCACTACAAATACGGACTGTAGAGGGCGGACAGGAAACGGTTGGCCATCAGTTCGCGGCCCGCCACCGGAAGGGCGTCGAGCAGCCGGTTGACGCCGGCCATCCGTCCCGCCGACTCCCCGCCGAGCTCGATGCCGGCCAGCGGCAGCAGCGCGGCGAACCCGGCGTCGTCCAGGGTGTCGAAGTCGAGCTCGGCGACCAGGGCCACCAGGTCCGCCGGAGGGGTGCCCGGGCCCAGGGGGCGGACCGCGTCGGCGGCGGCCCGCAGGATCGCGAGCAGCTCCTCGATCCCGGCCTCGCTGACGCCGGTGAGGGTGATGTGCAGGCTGGCCGGCAGGCCGAGGACGCTGAGCTGGGGCTGGAGGAAGAAGCCGCGGGCGCGCGACTCGTCGGCCAGGGCCCACAGGTCCAGCGGGGCGGCCGGATCGGCGCCGATCGCCACCAGGGCGGCCTCGGGCGTGCCCAGGACCCTGAGCCCTTCGATGTCCGCGATCCCCTCGACCAGGCGCCGGGTCGCGGCCAGCACCGAGCGACCGAGGGCGCGGTAGCCCTCGGCGCCGAGGGCCTGCATCGTCGCCCATGCCCCGGCCAGCGGACCGGCGCCCTTGCTGCTCTGCACCGTGGTGTTGACGACCGGGTAGCCGGGCCAGGACGCGCACACGTAGTAGGCGTGGCGGCGCATGTCCTCGTCGCGGAACAGCAATACCGAGGCGCCCTTGGGGGCGTAGCCGTACTTGTGCAGGTCGGCGGACAGCGACGTGACGCCGGGCACCGACAGGTCGAACGGCGGAACGGCGGCGCCGGCCTCGGCCAGCCACGGCAGCAGGCAGCCGCCGACGCAGGCGTCGACGTGGCACGGGATGCCGCGCGCGGCCGCGTCGGCGGCGATGCGCTCGACCGGGTCGACGACGCCGTGCGCGTAGGACGGCGCGGAGGCGACGACCAGGACCGTGTCATCGGTGCACGCGGCCGCCATCGCCACCGGGTCGGCCTTGAACGTGGCCGGGTCCACCGGCACGGTCACGACCCGCACCCGCAGGTAGGCGCCGGCCTTGTGGAACGCGGCGTGCGCGGTGATCGGGACGACGATCTGCGGGTCGCGCACCTCCGGCCGGGCGTCGCGCGCCGCCTTCACCGCCAGGATGATCGACTCGGTGCCGCCGCTGGTGAAGATGCCGGGGGTGGCGTCGGAGCCGCCGAGCCGGGCGGCCATGCCGCCGACGACCTGCCGCTCCAGGGCGACGACGCTGGGGAAGGCGGTCGGGTCCAGGCCGTTGACCTCGAGCATCGCCAGGTAGGCGGCGTGGCCGGCCTCGCGGACGCCGGGACGGCCGCTGTCGTACACGTAGGCCGAGACGCGCTCGCCGCGGGTCGGCAGGTCGGCCGAGGTCAGGACGGTGAGTTCGGCCAGCAGGTCGGCGGCCGGGCGGCCGACGGCGGGCAGGCCGGGGTGCGGCAGGGCGGTGGTGGTGGTGGGAGCGGCGGCGGCCGGCGCGGAGGTGGGGCTTGCGTCGATGGGCGCGGTGTCGGGAGTTGTGGTGTCGGCGGTGGTGGTGTCGGGAGTGGTGGTGTCGGGAGTGGTGGTGTCGGCGGCGGCGGGCGGACCGGGGTGCGTCGCGCTCATCGGGCGTGCTCCGTTTCTGGCTCTGGTTCTTGGTCCGGGTCGGCGGGCGGCGGGGAGATCGGCAGCGGCACTCGGCGGCGGCCGTAGGCGCGCAGCGCGGGCAGGGAGGCGAGCATCAGCACCGCGGGAACGACGCTGAACCCGATCAGCACCCCGGCCCGCGCGCCCGCGGTCTGCGCCACCGGGTGGTCGTGGGTCGAGGAGACGAAGCCGGCCAGCGCGAGCGCGATCGAGAACAGTCCCGGCCCGGCGGCCAGACCGGCGGTCTCCCCGGCGGTCCACAGCCCGGTGAACGCGCCGGACTGGAGCCGCCCGGTTCTTTCGGCGTCGGCGTGGACCGTGTCGGGCAGCAGCGACAGCGGCAGGACTTGCAGCGCGGCGTAGCAGATGCCGAGGACGCCGCACAGCGCCAGCGTCACCGCCACGTGCGCCGCCCCGGTGCCGGCGGCGGGCCACAGCGCCGCGGCGGCGAGGGCGAACACGCCGGTCGCCACGCCCAGGCAGCGCAGGCGGCCCCAGCGAGCGGCCGCGCGGCCCCACACCGGGACCGCGAACGCGCTGGGCGCGACCAGGCAGACGAACAGGACGGAGGTCAGACCGCGGCTGCCGAGGCGGTAGGTGGCCACGTAGGGCGCGGCGGCCAGCATGATCGCCACCGCGGCGGCCTGGAGGACGAAGGCGGCGAGCAGCGCGAAGAAGGCGCGGTTGCCGCGCGCCGTCCGGAACGCCGCGGCCAGCCCCAGCGGTTCCGAGCCGGGCCGGGCCGGGACGCGGCGGCTGCCGAGCGCCGGCACCAGCAGGGCGACGGCCAGGACCGCGCCGACCGTGACGCCCATGATCCCGTAGCCGGCCCGGCCGTCGCCGCCGAGCGACACCACCGCCGGGGCCAGGCCGCCGGCCACGAGGATCCCCAGCGTCAGGCAGACGATGCGCCAGACCATGATCCGCGTGCGGACCTCCGGCCGGTCGGACATCTCGGCGGGCAGGGCGACGTAGGGGACCTGGAACAGCGCGAACGCGCTGGTGGCCAGCACGAAGGTGAGGACGACCCACAGCACGGCGCCGCCACCGGTGGCCGGCGCGAGGAACATGAGGGCGAACGCGGGCGGCAGCGCGACCGTCCCGGCGATCAGCAGGCGGGTCCGGCGGCCGGTGCGCACCGCGTCACGGTCGCTGGCCGCGCCGACGAGCGGGTTGAAGAAGACGTCCCAGGCCTTGGGCAGCGTGACCACCAGGCCGGCGACGCCTGCCGCCACGCCCAGGGTGTCGGTCATGAAGTAGAGAAGGAGAAGACCGGGGACGGTCGAGTAGATGCCGGTGCCTATGGAGCCGACGGCGTAGGTGACCAGGTCGCGGCGAGTGAGCGGGGCGGCGGCGGTCACGCTATGCCCGCCGGGACGTCGGGCTGCTGAGGCTGGGCGCGCTGCTCGGACGGCTCGGTTTGCCCGGGTTGTCCGGACGGCTCAGGCAGCCCGAGCTGCTTGAGCACCAGCCGCCGCAGATGCGCGCGGAACCTCGGCACCTGGTCGCGGATCGCCGAGCGGCAGAAGCCGTGGGTGGTCCACAGAACCGTGTAGACGGCGAGTTCCGCCTCGTCGGCCGAGTTCCCCGGCAGGATCTCGACGATCGTGTCCCGGACGCTCTCGATCAGCGGCCGGGCGTACCGGTCCTCCAGGTCGGCGAACTCGGCGGCGTCGGCCAGCCAGCGCCGCATCCACAGCGCCGGGACGTGCGGCTGCTCCAGGCAGAAGTCGAGGTAGCGGTCGGTGAAGGCGGCGACGGCCCCGGCCGGGTCCGCTCCGGCGTCGCGCAGGAAGGCGGCGAGGGCGCCCTCCACGACCGCGCGCTCGGCCTCGTGCGCGAGCCGCATCACCTCGCGGTAGAGGTCGGCCTTGCCGCCGACGTGGTAGTTGACCGTGGCCATGTTGAGGCCGGAGGCGGCGGCGATCTGCCGCGTCGTGGTCCCGTCGTAGCCGTGTTCGGCAAAGAGCGCGGTCGCGGCCGCGAGGATGCGGTCCCGGCTCTCGATAGGGGGCTGAGGTGCGGGCATGGACGGAGAGTACGCGCGGGACCGGCTCTCCATCAAGCGATTGAAGGAGACGTTCTCGGGCGGACTCCGGCCTCCGGTTTGTCGTATCGCCCTCCGGCTCGCTACCCTTACTGTCTGAAATTTGCTGGCTTTCGTGGTGGGGTGGTGGCTGTGGCTGTCCGGGGTACCGTGGTCTCTTTTGACCGCATCAAGGGATATGGCTTCGTCGCGGCAGAGACCGGTGGCGAGGACGTGTTCCTTCATGTCAACGACCTTCTGGATGATAAAAACCTGCTCGGTCCGGGCAGCATCGTCGACTTCGAGATCGAAGACGGCGATCGCGGCCCGAAGGCGTCGCAGGTCTCGGTGGTGAAGTCGTCGCAGCGCTCGGACCTCGGTTCGAGCCGTCAGCGGACGGTGGACGCCGACAACGACGACATGTGCGACGTGCTCTCGGTCGCCGAGTTCGAGAAGGAGATCACCGAGATCCTTCTGCACGCGGACCCGACGCTGAACGCGGCGCAGATCCTCGCCGTGCGCAATCGGGTGAAGCAGGCCGCGCAGAACCACGGCTGGGTCGACCGGTAGCTCCGGTCGCCCGGTCCGCGGATCGGCGGTTCATCGCGCCACGCCCCAGCAGTAGTGCTGGGGCGTGGCGCGATGTGCTTTGTCCGGCCGGATCACCCGCCGGGATCACCCGCTGGGATCAGGTCCCGAGGACCTCGGCGAACTCCAGCCAGCTCTCCGCGTACTGGCGGGCCAGGCTTCCCACGATGTTCCGGGCGTGGGAGGGCACGACAGCGGTCAGCTGCTCCCACTCGACCGTCGCGTTCTGTTGCAGCAGCCGCAACAGCAGCCGGCCCTCCTCCTTCAGGCGCAGCGAGGGATCCCGCAGCAGCCGTTCGAGGACGGTCACCGGATCGGGCTTCACGGCCGGGCCGACGCCGGGGCGGCCGCGGACCGGGTCGCCGTCCCGGCGCAGGGTCTCGGCCGGGGCCGGCGTCCGCGCGGGCGGCACGGAAGCCGTCGCGAGGCGGACCGCCGGCACCGACGCCTTCTGCCGCGGAGCCGTCGAAGCCGGCGGGCGGCCGGCCAGGACGCGCTTGCGCACGTCGCTGACGGTCGTCGGCGACAGGCCGGTCAGCCTGGCGACGTCGCGCAACGACGCCTCGGGCATCTGGGCGATCAGCTCCGCCGCGCGCCAGCGGCTCTCGACGCTGCTGAGCGGGCGGACCCTACCGTCGGCGCCGACCCGGGCGGCGGGCTGGGCCACCGGGCCGACCAGGTCCCGCCGGATGCCGGCCACGGCCTTGGCGCCCAGGCCCGAGGCCCGGGCGATGGCCCGGTCCGACATCTGCGGGAACATGGTGATGATGCGGCCGGCGGCGGCCTGCCGGTCCTGCCGGGACAGCGGCAGGCCGTGGGCGGTGTTGGCCTGCACCGCCCGCAGGAAGGCCTCGTCCTGGTCGCCGTCGAAGAACTCGGCCTGGATGGTCGAGCGGCCGCTGAGGATCGCGGCCAGGACGCGGTGCATCCCGTCGATCACCCGCATGTCCGAGCGGCGGACCAGGATCGGCGGCAGCGGCTCGGCCGTCTCGGCGAGCCGGGCCACATGCTCCTGGTCCGGGCCGTCGGAGCGGATGTCGACGCATTGTCCGAGCGCCGCGATGGCGATCTCCACGGAGCGTCGCCCGCCGAGGGCGGCGGCGGGCAAGGGCATCCGGGTGGATCGGGCGACGGTCGGTTCGGTCTTCGGCATTCGTACGAGCGCGGTTTCCGGGGCCGCCACTTGCGCGGCTCCCATGTGTTGGCCCAACACGAGCACCCCCATGCGATGGTTCCTCACTGAGTCCGGCCAGCGACTCCGCGAGCGGTCGAGCATCCCCCCTTACGCCCCGCGCAGTCCGTCGGCGCACCAACAGGCGCACGTCGGCGGCCGCCGTGAATACAGCCGTCGACGAGTAATACTCGAGCAACGAACCCAATATCACCGGGTCGGCGAATCGCCGTCAAGTTAGATATCAGACATCTTATATTCGTCGCCCAATCGATACCGAACGGGCGCCGCGGGCCGACCGGTCAGACCCGGTGCGGACCGCGGTGGCGGCCGTCGGGAGCCGGGGCCGCAGCGCCAGGCCAACGGCCCTTCGACTGGAAATACTCCTCCGCGATCGGGGACTCGCTGAACTCCAGAAGTCCGCCGACTTTCCGCTCCAGGATCGCGCGCACCTCGCCGGGAGTGGCGAAGAAGAACTCGCGGCGCTCGTTGACGCAGTTCACGCGGCGGTGTGCGAAGGCTTTGTGGAGCTCGTTCTCCAGCGCGATCGCGTCCTCGGAGAAGAACAGGGCGTGGACGTCGTAGCGGAACGGGACCGAGGCGTCGCCGAGCTCGCGGACCCGCTCCATCGGCTCCAGGCGCCTGGTCATGCCGATCTTCACGACGTGCGGACCGAAGGCGCCGATGTTGGAGATGACGTAGACGTAGCCGGCGCGGATGTTCGCGATGCGGTAGTCGTTGGTCGCGATCGCCCGCTCGATGTCCGCGAGGCGGCCGGCCAGTTCGGCGGCCGCGTGCTCGTCGCCCTTGGCCCGCAACGACTCCAGGACCGTCGTGTAGTGGCCGCGTTCCTTCTCCAGACGCTCCCGCTCCGCCGCGAGTTCGGCCTCGGCGCGGCGCTGCTCGCGGAGCGTTTCGCGTTCCTCGCGCGCCTTCTCGCGCTCCTCCTGGACCTTCACCTGGAAGTCGGCGGTCAGCTCCAGTTCGGTGACGCGCAGGGCGTGGTAGTCGGGGTTGATCCGCATCTCCATGATGACGCCGAGCTTCTCGATCGCGGTCACGGCGGATTCGAGGCGCCTCTTGGCGGTGTGGACGTTGCCGGAGCGGAGGGAGCGGACGCAGTTGTCGGCCTCGGCGTTGTAGGCGCGGAGCATGAGCTTGGAGAGGTCGGTGACGAGCCGGCGGCCCTTGGCCAGCGATCCGCCGAAGGTGAACAGCTCGGCGGCGAGGATCGCTTTGCCGGACTTGATCGCGGCGTCGATCTGGTTCTCCAGGTCGCGCAGGCGGTCCTTGTAGGCCGCGGCGTTCTCCAGGGGGTGGTGGTAGCGGTAGATGCCGACGTCCTGGAGGACGCGCTGGTCGGAGAGTTCGAGGACTTCTTCCGGGGCGGCTTCGGGGGCACTGCTCCGGGCCGTGGCGAGGGCGGCTTCGAGCGATGCGATGCGGGCGAGGAGGGTTTCGGTGGGCGGTGCGGGTGCGGGTGCGGGAGCTGTTGTGGGCGCCAGTATCGGTGCTGGTGCTGGTGCCGGTGCCGGTACCGATGTGGGTGCGGGCGCGGGTGGTGGTGTGGGTGCGGGCGCGGGTGGTGGTGCTGGTGTGGGTGCTGGCTTCGTCTCGGCGTCCGGATCGGGCCCGGGGTCGCCGGCTTCCTGCACGAACAGCTGCCAGCCCTGGGGCGGCGTGGGCCAGGAGGGGTCCGGCACCCAGCCGGGCGGCGGGGTCCAGCCCTCGGGCGGCGTCGGCCATCCCGGCGGCGGGTTGAACCGCATCGGTCACACGCTCCGGGCCGCGCGGACGTCGCGGGAGGCGTCGGCGGGCGTGAGGTCAGCCGGGGATCTCGACAGCGTGGCGCCGAGATGTTCGAGCGTGGCCTTCGGGACGACGTTGGACAGGTCCAGCTTGGTGAAGGCCTCGCGGTCGGCGGCGACCACCGCCAGGGGGACCATGACCGGGAGGCCGGTCGCGGCGGCGAGGGTGTCGACGCCGACGGTCAGGGCTATGGAGTGGATCTTTCCGGCCCGGTCGGCTTCGAAGACCTCGTGCAGCGTCCGGAGGGCGACCTGCCACACGGCGTTGGCGTAGCGCTCCTTCTGCTCCCGGGCGGACAGGGCGACGGTGGTGATCTCGTCGCGGGCCTTGACGTAGCGGTGCTCCTTGACCGTCGGCATCGTGCCCGGCGCCGGCACGGTCGCGGTCAGCGCCAGCTCGCGGCCCTGGAGCGTGAAGGTGTGGTCGTGCTCGACGGCGAAGGCCTCGGGATAGACGGAGTTGGCGAGCACGATGCCGACGTACTCGTCGATGGCCGACTCCACGTCGAAAGCCAGGCCGTTGATCAGCTTGTCGAGCTCGGCGTTGCGCGCCGCGGCCTGCGCCTCCCGCGCCTCGCACTCGGACCGGTACGCCGCCTCCGCCTCGGCGAGCTTGCGCAACCGACTCTTCTCGGCCCCGTCGCGGTAGACCAGGCCACGCTGATAGATCTCGCGCGCTTCCCGATCGGCGTGGGCCCAGTGCGCGTCCGCCGCGTCGAACGCCGCCCGCGCCTCGGCGACGACCTTCTCGTGCCGCTTCTTCCCCCCGAAGGCGGCCCCCAGCCCGGCCGGCGGCACCGGCTCCCGCCACACCGGCGGATCCCACCGCTGCGGCAGCGGCACCTCGGGCGTCTCCACCGCCAGCGCCCCGGGCTCGAACGCGGGATGCTCGACCTTGGTGACCTTCAACGCGGCCAGGTCGACGTGGTCGTCGACCCCGAGGGTCGAGACCAGCAGACCGTCGAGGTCCGCATACTGCGCGGCGAGGTCGGCGTTGAGCTCCGCGACCTCGGCAAGCCGCGCGTCGGAGTGCAGCCGCGCGGCCTCCTTCTCCGCAGCCTTCTGCTCGGCCGCCGAAGCCCGCGCGGCGGTCGCCTGCGCCCGCTCGTAAGCACGCCACGCCCGCTCGGACTGCCGCTGCGCCGCCACATGCGCCCGCTGCGCCGCGGCCTCCTGCTGTCGACGCCGCTTCTCAGCCTGTTGCGACTGATACTGCAATTCAGCGAAGAATCCGCGGCGCTTTGCCACCACAACCCCCACACGGTCTTTCCGGATCCCGGGACCGCGTCAGCTTACTTGCACGTCGTGGCCTTGTTGCCATTTACGGACACCATGAAAACCCCACCCCATGCCACTAATTTCCGCACACCCCGCGAACACAAAGGAAAACCTCAATCAATAACCACCGATGATGCGGAACCGAGAAAAGGATCAAAAAGCAAGATCTTCCCAAGCGATCCGCAGTTCGAACGGCTCGGGGAACTCGATACCGGCACGGCCGGGCTCCCAGTCACCCACGGCGACGTAGACGGCGGACCGCAACGGCTTCACCGCCAACCCGGCAGCACCCGCCGCTTGGGAGTGTCGGATCCGGAGAGCACTTCGCCAACCAGGACCACATCGGCCGCGGTCGTGTCGGCACCCCGGGGCAGACGCCTGCGAATCAGGAAGTCGGGGGTCAAGAAGCTGGATTTGTCGGCGGCGAAGAAGACATCGGTCCTTACCTCAACCTGCCAGGTCGGCGACTTGCCCAGCCGGTCGTCCACCACAACTCGCCGGGCGGATCGCTCCAATTCATGAACTCGGGGGCATGAGGACCCGACATGCCGCCTCCGCTCCGTAATAGCCGCTGCCCCAACGTACCGGAATCGCTCCGCTCCCGAGCCGGCCTCGTGTCGTCGGCCTCACCCAGTTGACATCGCAGCCAGTTAGTTCGACACTCTAACCATGAGTGAGTCGAACCAACTGGTCGGGATGCCCGCGGAGCGCGTGGTCGATGCCGTGCAGGTGCTGGTGCGGCTGCGGCGGACGTTGGAGCGGGTGGAGACGGGCTTGAGCCTGCCGCAGTACCAGCTGCTGGCGATGGTGCGCAGTGGGGGTGAGCGGTCGGCGCGGTTGGCGGACAAGCTCGCGGTGCGGAAGCCGACGTTGACGGCGGCCGCTGATGCGTTGGTGGGGGCCGGGTTCCTGGAGCGGGAGGCCGATCCCGGGGATCGGCGGGTGGTGCGGGTGCGGATCACCGAGGCGGGGCTGGTCGCGCTGCGGACCGCTGAGAAGCAGTTGGCGGTGGCCGTGGCGCCGCTGCTGGCGGACGCCGCGGACCATCTGGAGGGAGGGGCGGACGCGTTGCTGGAGTGCTTCGACGCGTTGGGCGGGGCGCTGAATCGGCGTTTCGCCGAGCATCGGGCGCGGCATCTGGCTGCGGAGGAGCAGCGGGGCGAGTAAGGGTACGACGACAAGGGGTGGATGTGACGAACGGTGAGCGCTACGGGGCGCCCGAGAACAAGTCCGATGCCGTGAGCAGGCATGACGCGGGTACGGCCGCCGTCGGCGCGACGGGTGAGGATCCGCGCGCCCAAGACTCGCGCGCTCAAAATTCGCGCGCCCAGAACCGGCGCGCTCCGAAAAAGACCTCGGCGGAGGCGAGCGCTCCCGGCGCCGCCGCCCCGCCCTCCTGGCTCCGCCGCCTCATCGCCATCACCTGGGGCTACCGCCGCAGCGTCGTCATCGCCTTCGGCGGCTCGCTCGTCGCGATGGCGGCGAACGCCGCGATGCCGCTGATCCAGCGCCACATCATCGACGACGTCATCATCACCCGCCGCTCCTCGCTCGCGCCGTGGATCGCGGTGGCGCTGGCCATCGCCGTGGCCAACTTCTTCGGCACGCGGATGCGGCGCTACGTCGGCGGCAAGCTGTCGCTGGACGTCCAGTTCGATCTGCGCAACCGCATCTTCGGCGCCCTGGCCCGCCTCGACGGCGCCCGGCAGGACGAGCTCGCCACCGGGCAGCTGATCTCGCGCGCCACCTCCGACGTCACCATGGTGCAGGGCCTGCTCGGCATGATGCCGATGATGGTCGGCAACATGCTGCTGTTCGTGGTGGCGCTGACCGTGATGGCCTTCCTGTCCCCGCTGCTGACGGTCGTGGCCCTGGCCACCGGCCCCGGCCTGTGGTTCGTGTCGCTGGCCGCGCGCAAGCGCCTGTATCCGGCGACGTGGGAGGCGCAGCAGCAGGCCGCCGGGCTGGCCGGCGTGGTGGACGCCGCGGTCGGCGGCGTGCGGGTGGTCAAGGGCTTCGGGCAGGAGGAGCAGGAGCTCGCGAAGCTGGAGGCCGCCGGGGAGCGCCTGTACGCCTCACGGCTGCGCGCGGTGCGGTTCACGGCGCGCTACAACCCGGCGATCATGGCGATCCCGGCCATGGGCCAGGTCGGGGTGCTGCTGCTCGGCGGCTGGCTGGCGCTGCGCGGCACCATCACGCTCGGCACGTTCCTGGCGTTCTCCACCTACCTGGCGCAGATGCTCGGCCCGGTGCGGATGCTCTCCTCGCTGATGACCCTCGGACAGCAGGCACGCGCCAGTGTGGAGCGGATCTTCGAGATCATCGACTCCCAGCCCGTGGTCACCGAGCGGGCCGACGCCCGGGTGCTGCCGCGCGAGGCCGCCGGGGTGGAGTTCGAAGCCGCCGTGTTCGGGTACGTCGCCTCGCGCCCGGTGCTGCGGGGCCTGGACCTGACGGTCCGCCCCGGGGAGACGGTCGCGCTGGTCGGCACCTCCGGCTCGGGCAAGTCCACGGTCTCGATGCTGCTCCCCCGCTTCTACGACGTGCAGGGCGGCGCGGTCCGGGTCGGCGGGCAGGACGTCCGCGACGTCACCATGGACTCCCTGCGCGAGGCCATCGGCCTGGTGATGGAGGACAGCTTCCTGTTCTCCGACTCCGTCCGGGCCAACATCGCCTACGGCCGCCCGGACGCCACCGACGAGCAGGTCCGCGCCGCGGCCCGGATGGCCGAGGCCGACGAGTTCGTCGAGCAGCTGCCGCTGGGCTACGACACCGTCGTCGGCGAGCAGGGCCTGACCCTGTCCGGCGGCCAGCGCCAGCGCATAGCCCTGGCCCGGGCGCTGATCACCGACCCGCGGGTGCTGATCCTGGACGACGCCACCTCCGCGGTCGACGCCCGCGTCGAGGCCGAGATCCACGACACCCTGCGCCGCGTGATGGCCGGGCGCACCACGGTGCTGATCGCGCACCGCCGCTCCACGCTGGCGCTGGCCGACCGGATCGCGGTGCTGGACGCCGGCCGGGTGGTGGACACCGGCACGCACGAGGAGCTGACCGCGCGCTGCCCGCTGTACCGGCTGCTGCTGTCCGGGCCCGGGGACGACGCCGAGGGCATCGACGCCGGGGACGTGGCGAGGGCCGCAGCGGTCGCCGACTCCGCGAGCGCCGCCCTCGTCCCGGCCCAGAGCCAAGGCGCGGCCGACCAGCTCGGCGCGCACCTCCGCCCCGGGCCGGAGCCCCAGGTCGACGGCATCACCCCGAGCCTGTGGCCGCCCGCGGAGGACACGGCGTCCCCGCTGGCCGGCGCCCGCGGCGACGCCCAGGCGCTGCCCGGCATGGGCGGGGTCGGCCGGCCCGGCGGCGGAGGAGGGCCGGGCAACGGCTTCGGCGGTTTCCTGGCCTCGATGCCGCCGACCCCGGAGCTGCTGGCGAAGGTCGCCGCGCTGCCGCCGACCACCGAGGCGCCGCGCGTCGACTCCGCCGGGGCGCGCGCCGCCGATCCCGGGTTCTCGCTGCGGACCCTGCTGCGGCCGTTCCGGCTGGCGCTGCTGCTCGGCCTGCTGCTGGTCGCCGCCGACGCCGCGGCCGGGCTGGCGCTGCCGGCGCTGATCCGCAACGGTGTCGACTCCGGCATCCTGGCGCACTCGCTGTCGACGATCGTCGGCGTGTCGGTCGCCGCGCTGGTGGTGGTGCTCGCCGACACCGGGATCAACGCCTTCCAGTCGGTCGTGACCGGCCGCACCGGCGAGCGCCTGCTGTACTCGTTGCGGGTGAAGGTGTTCGCGCAGCTGCAACGCCTGGGTCTGGACTACTACGAGCGCGAGCTGTCCGGGCGCATCATGACCCGGATGACCACCGACGTGGACGCGCTGTCGACGTTCCTGCAGACGGGTCTGCAACAGGCGGTCGTCAGCGTCCTGTCCTTCTTCGGGATCGTGGTGGCGCTGTTCGTCATCGACTGGAAGCTGGCGCTGATCGCGCTCAGTGTGCTGCCGCCGCTGCTGATCGCCACGGCGGTGTTCCGCTCCAAGTCGAGCAAGGCCTACACCGAGGCCCGGGAGAAGGTCTCGGCGGTGAACGCGGACCTCCAGGAGAACGTCGCGGGCATGCGCGTCACCCAGGCGTTCCGCCGGGAGGGTGCCAACGCCAAGCGGTTCGCCGGGCTGTCCGACGAGTTCCGGGTCTCGCGGCTGCGCGCGCAGAAGTACATCGCCACGTACTTCCCGTTCGTGCAGGCGCTGGCCGACGTCGCCGGGCTGCTGGTGCTGGCCGGCGGCGCGGCCCGGGTGCACTCCGGGGAGCTGACCGCGGGCGCGCTGATCGCCTACCTGCTGTACATCGACATGGTGTTCTCGCCGGTGCAGCAGCTCTCGCAGGTGTTCGACGGCTACCAGCAGGCCGCGGTGGGCCTGCGCCGGATCGGGGACCTGCTGCGCACCGCGCCGTCGACCCCGGAGCCGGAGCGGCCCGAGCCGGTGCCGGCGCGGCTGGGCGACATCGTGTTCGACGACGTCAGCTTCGCCTACGGCCCGGACTCGCGGCCGGCGCTGGACGCGGTCAGCGTCCGGATCCCGGCCGGGCAGACGGTGGCGCTGGTCGGGCAGACCGGCGCCGGCAAGTCGACGTTCGTGAAGCTGGTCGCCCGGTTCTACGACCCGACCGAGGGCGCGGTCAGCGCCGGCGGCCGCGACCTGCGCGCCTACCGGCTCGCCGACTGGCGGCACCGGCTCGGCGTGGTGCCGCAGGAGGCGTACCTGTTCGACGGCACCGTGGCCGAGGCCATCGCCTACGCCCGGCCGGACGCGGCGCCGCGCGAGGTCGAGGCGGCGGCGCGGGCGGTCGGCGCCGAGCAGATGATCGCCGGGCTGCCCGGCGGCTTCCGCTACCGGGTGTCCGAGCGCGGCCGGAACCTGTCGGCCGGGCAGCGGCAGCTGTTGGCGCTGGCCCGCGCCGAACTGGCCGACCCGGACGTGCTGATCCTGGACGAGGCCACCTCGGCGCTGGACCTGGCCACCGAGTCCGCGGTGACCCGGGCCGAGCGGGCCCGGACGGCGGGCCGGGACGGGCTTGGACGGGGCGGTGCCGGGCGGGGCGGTGCCGAGCGGGACGGTGCCGAGCGGGACGGCACCGGAGGCGACGGCGCCGGCCGGGTCCGGACCACGCTGGTGGTCGCGCACCGGCTGACCACTGCGGCACGCGCCGACCGGATCCTGGTGCTGGACGGCGGCCGGGTCGTGGAGGACGGCACGCATGCCGAGCTGGTCGCGGCCGGCGGGACGTACGCGGCGCTGTGGGAGGCGTTCGCGACCGGGCACGAGGAGCCGGAGGAGCAGGCGGCGGCGGTGGTGGGGTAGCCCGGGCCGACCCGTCCGGCCCAGCGGCCCGGTTCCGGGCCGCCGTCCGACGAGCCGGGCGGCGGCGCGGAGCCCACACTGGGGCCATGGACGACGACGAGCTGAACCGCAGGATCATCGACCTGGCGCGGCTGACCTACACCGCGGTCAAGGACCCGGCGGCGGCCGACGGCTCGGCGCTGGACCGGAGCATGCGGGCCCTGGCCGGCGACCTCGGCAACGACCTGACCAAGGCGCTGGGGATGGCGCTCGGGCTGTTCGGCCACTTCGCCGCCTCGGTCGAGCAGCGGTTCCCGAGCGTCGACGTGCCGGCGTATCTGCGGCACGTCGGCGGGCACGCCGAGCCGGACGGCGAGAGCGGGTGACGGAGTCGCCGGGCCGGGTGATCAGACCGGTGGTCAGACCGAGTGACCGCCCGGGCGACGAGACGGAGCCGGGGCCCGCCGTAAAAGGGCCCCGGCTCCGTCGTCGGTTCTGACAGTACAGACGTCTCAAAACTCTCAGACCGTCCGAACGACTCAGATGTTCTCTTATGTTCTCAGACGTTCTCAGGCAACTGCCAGTCGACCGGTTCCTGCCCGAACCCGGCCAGCGCCTCGTTGACCGCCGAGAACGGCTTGGAGCCGAAGAACTTCTTCGCCGACAGCGGCGAGGGATGCGCGCCCTCGACGATGGCGTGCCGCGAGGTGTCGATCAGCTTCGCCTTCTTCTTCGCGTGCGCACCCCAGAGCACGAACACCACCGGCTTCTCACGGGCCGAGACGTCCTTGATGACGGCGTCGGTGAACTTCTCCCAGCCGCGGTCCTTGTGCGAGGCCGGCTCGTGCGCGCGCACGGTGAGCACGGTGTTGAGCAGCAGCACGCCCTGGTCGGCCCAGGCCTGGAGGTAGCCGTGCTTGACCGGGGCGATGCCCAGATCGGTCTCCAGCTCCTTGTACATGTTCCGCAGCGACGGGGGGATCCGCACGCCCGGACGGACCGAGAAGCACATGCCGTGCGCCTGGCCGTCGTCGTGGTACGGGTCCTGACCGATCAGCACCACCTTCACGTCCTGATAAGGCGTCGCGGCCAGGGCGGCGAAGACCTCGTCCTCGGGCGGGAACACCTGGTGCTCGGCGCGCTCGGTTTTAAGGAAGGCCTCCAGGTCGGCGAAGTACGGCTGCTCGGTCTCGGCGGCCAGCACCGGCGCCCAGGAGGCGGGGATGTTTTCACGCATGGGTAGAACCTATCCGGCGGCCCCGACAGCCCTGCCCGGCGTCGGAAAACTCCTCCCGAAAAAAGTTTTGGACTCGATGTATCAGGGGCGCGTCCTGCGGCTCTTGTAAGTGTGCGGGTCGGGGGGCCCGCGGGTGTGGTCCACGTCGGTGTGATCTCTAAGGGGGGACGCGCCGCCGGCCAGACCGGGTGGATGTGGTGTGCCGTGACGCCGGGGGGTGGGTGCGGCACACCACTGCCAGGTCGAGGAAGCGATCGCACCGGCACGGAGGTAAGAGGGGGTCCTGCAGGGGGGTACGGGGATGCACCACCTGAGGGGGAGAGCTTGGGGGAGCTCGTAAGGCACGGCCCGGGGGGGTCCACGGGGGACGTACCAACGGGAGGGGGCCGCAGGCGGGACTGGGACGGGGGTCCAGTTCCGCCTGCGGGCATTGACGGTGCAGCATTACTGCTGACAACAGAGTTTTCCTAGGGAGGGCAGATGAGGAACCACGCTGTGCGTCTGGCTCGGCTGCTGGAGACACACCCTGACGTCGTCCACATCGACGGCGCCACCGAGGCGTTGATCAAGAAGGACGAGCTGCTGGTGCTCGGCACCCACGCCGACGCGGTGCACGAGTCCGCACGGCGCTGGATCGACACCCGGGAGGACTTCGCCGAGCTCGGCGTGGCGCGGCTGCGGCTGCGCCCGGGCGCCGGAGTGGACACGGCGGGGCTGGTGCACGACCTGCGGGGCGGCGCGGGGGCGCACCGGCGGACGAGTGTCACGCCCAACCATGTGCTGCGCGGCGCGCCGGACATGACCGGCGGCCCGTTCGGCCCGCCGGCCCCGGCCGCGGAGCTCGCCGCGCCGGCCGCCGGGCCCGACACCGGGCGCCGCGCCGTCGTCGGCATCCTGGACACCGGCATCGACCCGCACCCGTGGTTCGCCGGCTCGGAGTGGTACGGGGCCTGCGGCTCGGACGAGTACGAGGTGCTCGACCCGGCCGCCGACTGGGACCTGGACTCCGAGACCGGGCACGGCACGTTCATCGCCGGCGTGGTGCTCCAGCAGGCCCCGAACGCCTACCTGCGGGTGGAGCGGGTCCTGGGCACCGACGGCGTCGCCGACGAGCTGGAGCTGCTGCGCGGCCTGGCCCGGATCCAGGCCCGGAGCGCCGCGGCCGCGGACCGGCTGGACGTGGTCAACCTGTCGCTGGGCTGCTTCACCTTCGACGACCGGCCCTCGCCGGTGCTCAGCCACGCGGTCGCGCACCTGGCCCGGCACTCCGTGGTGGTGGCCGCGGCCGGCAACGACGACTCCGACCGCCCGTACTGGCCGGCCGCGCTCAAGGACGTCACCGCGGTGGCGGCGCTGGCCCGGGAGGACGGGGAGGACGGCCCGGAGCGGGCGTCGTTCTCGAACTACGGCTGGTGGGTGGACGCCGCCGCCCCCGGCGAGCAGGTGACCAGCAGCTTCCTGACCCACGGCCGGGAGAACGGCCAGGACTTCCACGGCTACGCCGCCTGGAGCGGGACCAGCTTCGCCGCTCCGTACGTGGCCGGCCGGATCGCGGCCCTGATGTCCTCCAAGGACATGACGGCCCACGACGCCGCGCGCGAGGTCCTGGACCCGGCCGCCGGACTCCGGCTGCCGGACCTGGGCGTCGTGGTGTCGGCGGGCAGCTGAACCGGACCCGCACCGCCCCCCGCCCCGAAGACAGTGAGAAGGCACGACATGGACCGCTCCCCCGCGCTGCTGCTGAAAGCGGCGGCGGACGGCGATTCCGAGGCCTGGAACCAGATCGTCGACGACTACCACCGTCTGGTGTGGTCGGTGGCGCGCGGGTTCCGGCTCTCGGTGGCCGACGCCGCCGACGTCAGCCAGACCACCTGGCTGCGCCTGGTCGAGAACCTGGACCGGATCCAGAACCCGGACCAGCTGGCGGGGTGGCTGGCCACCACGGCCCGGAGGGAGGCGTTGCGCCTGCTCCGCAAGGCGCAACGCGAGATCCCGGACTCGGAGGAGGCCGATCAGAACGTCTCGTTCTTCGGCGCCGTGGAGGACGACGGGGATCCGGCGGCGGCGCTGGTCGCCGAACAGGAGCGCAGTGAGCTGTGGCAGGCGTTCGCGACCTTGTCCGAACGCTGCCGCAGCCTGCTGCGGGTGGTCGCGGTGACCCCGCTGGAGAGCTACGCGGCGGTCGCCGAGGCGCTGGGCATGCGAGTGGGCTCGATCGGGCCGACCCGCTCGCGCTGCCTGGAACATCTGAAACGGGCCCTCAAAGCCCTGACCAGCGTGCCGGGGACGACCGGCCCGTGAACACAGCAGACCGACACACCAGCACACACGATCAGGGACACGGATCCAGGGGGAACAACGATGTCTAAGGTGACGAACGGGGCCTCGGCGGAGGACATCGGGCTGCTGTCCGCCCTGGGCGAGATGTTCGACGAGGTGGACCCGGTGCCGCCGGAGGTGGTCTCGGCCGGGTACGCGGCGTTCACCTGGCGCACCATCGACGCCGAGCTGGCCGAACTGGCCGAGGACTCGCGGCTGGCCGGCGCCGGCTCGGTGCGCGGCGCCGACACCCGGCTGCTGACGTTCGAGGCGCCGAGTGTGAACGTGGTGGTGGAGGTCACCGAGATCGGCGACCGGCGCAAGCTGGTCGGCCAGCTGATCCCGGCGTGTTCGGACACGCTGCGCATCGAGCATCCGGCCGGCGCGACCACGGTCGCCGTCGACGAGCAGGGCCTGTTCAGCGCCGACGCGCTGCCGGCCGGGCCGGCGCGGGTGGCGTTGACGACGCCGGGCGGCGGCGCCGTGATCACCAGCTGGGTGACGGTCTGAGGGCTGTCGACGGCGGTCCGACGGCCGCCTGGCAGCTGCCTGACAGGTGCCCGGCAGCCCGCCTGACGGCCGTCCGACAACCGCCTGAAAACCGCCCGGCAACCAGTCGGCGACCGTCCGCGGGCCGGAGGACCGACCGCGACCGGACGGACAGACGGACACAGCCTCGGCCGCGACCGCGACTTCCCCCGCGGCCGCCGCCGAACCTCGATCGCCGCCGCGTGCGGGGCGCGGCGGCGAATCCTCACGCCCGCGGGTGTGAGGATTCGCGCGGGATTTGAGACAGTGTCCGCATGCCACTTTCGGCCGACCGGCTCCCCCGCGCGCTGGAATCCGTGGACCTGGTGCTCGCCGATCCCGCCGCGGGCCGCGCCGCCGCCGAGGCGGTGCTGGCCGAGGCCGGTGACGACGAGGCCGCCGCGGTCGCCCTGCGCGCGCTCGGCCTGTCCTGGAAAGAGAACGGCGACCTGAAGCGCGCGGTGCGGACGCTGCGCCGCGCCGTCGCCGTGGCCGAAGGATGCGGCGAGCACTACCGCGCCGCCGAGGCCCGGATGTCGCTGGTGGTGATCCTGTCCGACCTGGGCCAGACCGAGGCGGCGCTGGCCGAGGCCACGCTGGCCGCGTCGGTGCTGACCGGCGCCGACTCGGCGCGGCTGGACGTCAACCTGGGGCTGGTGCTGATCCGCATCGGCCGCACCCCCGAGGCGCTGGCCGCCTTCGACCGCGGACAGCCGGTGCTGCGGGCCGTCGGGGACGCCCGCTGGGAAGCGCTGCTGCTGAACTGCCGAGCCGTGCTGCACCTGTACGCCGGGCGCTACCGCGAGGCGTCGGTGAGCCTGCTGCGCGGCGAGCGGCTGACCCGGGACGGCGGCTACAACCTGCTCAACGCCATGATCCTGCTGAACCTGGGGTACCTGGCCCGGGTCACCGGCAACCTGCCGGAGGCCCTGGACCGCCTGGACTCGGCCGCCCGGCTGTACGCGGCGCACGGCAAGCGCGGCACGAACCTGGTCGCCGACCGCGCCGACATCCTGCTGGCCGCCGGGCTGGCCGCCGAGGCCCGGATCACGATCGCCCAGTCCATCGCCGAACAGGAGAACAGCGGGTTCCGCTACAACCTGGCCGAGGCGCACCTGCTGCACGCCCGCACCGCGCTGGCCGACGGCGACGCGGGCGAGGCCGCGGCGGCGGCCCGCACCGCGCGCGGCATGTTCGGCCGGCAGCGGCGCGGCGCCTGGGCCGACCTGGCCCGGCACGCCGAGATCGCGGCCCGCTTCGCGACCGGGGAGCGCAGCCCGGCGCTGCTGCGCGAGGCCGAGGGGCTCGGCGACCGGCTGGCGGCGGCGAAGTGGCCGGTGGCGCCGCACGAGGCGCGGCTGCTGGCCGGGCGGGTGGCCGTGGACCTGGAGCGGCCGGAGCAGGCGCGGGTGCTGTTCGAGCAGGTGGCGCGGCACCGGCACCGGGGCGTGGCCGAGGTCAGGGCCCTGGCCTGGCACGCGCAGGCGCTGCACGCGCTGAGCGCCGGGCGGCCCACGGCCGCGGAGCAGGCGCTGCGGGCCGGGCTGCGGGTGCACGCGGAGAACAACGCGGTCCTGGGCGCGACCGACCTGCGGGCGCACGCCGCGGCGCGGGGCGAGGAGCTGGCGACGCTGGGATTACGGCTGGCGCTGGAGCGCGGGGACGCGCGGGCGGTGCTGCGGTGGGCCGAGACGTGGCGGGCGGCGTCGCTGCGGCGGCGTCCGGTGCGCCCGCCGGACGACACGCAGCTGGCCGAGGACCTGGCGCAGCTGCGGCGGGTGGTGGCCGAGCTGGCGGAGAAGGAGAACTCGACGACGCGGGCGGCGTCCCGGGCCGAGGTGTCACGGCTCAACGCCGAGCGCCTGCGCCTGGAGGCGGCGGTACGGGACCGCTCGCGGTACGCGCGCGGGGCCTATGCGCCGGAGCCGCCGTTCTCCCCGGCGGGGCTGGCCGAGGCCCTCGGCGGGCGGGTGCTGGTGGAGTTCGTGCGGCTGGACGACGACCTGCACGCGGTGACGGTGCGGGACGGAGTGGTGCGGCGGCACCGGCTGGGGTCGTACGCGCAGGTGCTGCGGCAGCTGGACGTGGTGCGGTTCACGATGAACCGGATGTCGCGGCGCTTCGGGTCGCCGGTGATGCAGAAGGCGGCGGTGGAGGCCTACGACCACAGCCGGTCGGTGCTGGACGGGCTGCTGTTCGGGCCGCTGCGGCGCGCCATGGACGCCGGTCCGGAGACCGACGAGGCGGTGCGGCCGCTGGTGATCGTGCCGACCGGATCGCTGCACGCGCTGCCGTGGACGGCGCTGCCGACGTGTGCCGGGCGACCGGTGAGCGTGACGCCGTCGGCGCGGCTGTGGCTGACGGCTTGCGCGGCGGCCTCGGCGACCGCGGCGGCCACCGCGACCGGCCGCGGCACGGTGCTGATGGCCGGTCCCGGCCTGGCGCACGCCGAGCCCGAGATCGCGGCGCTGGCCGCCCGCTACCCGGAGGCCGTCGTGCTCGCGGGCGTGGACGCCACCGCCGCCAACGCCGCCTGGGCGCTGGACGGCGCGATCCTGGCCCACGTGGCGACCCACGGCCGCTTCCGCGCGGACCACCCGCTGTTCTCCAGTCTGGACGCCCACGACGGGCCGCTGTACGTCTACGACCTGGAGCGCCTGGCCTCGACGCCGCAGCTGCTGGTGCTGTCGGCGTGCGAGTCGGCGCTGTCCGGCGTGCGGCCCGGCGACGAGCTGATGGGCCTGGCCTCGGCCGTCTTCGCCCTGGGAACCAGGACCCTGATAGCCAGCGTCACCCCGGTCGACGACGAGGACACCCGCACCCTGATGCTCGCCCTGCACGCCGCGCTGGCCGACGGACGCCCGCCGGCGGCGGCGCTGTCGGAGGCGTCGGCCATGACGGGGATCGGCGGGTTCGTGTGCTTCGGCTTCGGGGGCTGAGGTCGGCGAACGTTCAGTGATGACCGTGGCGGCGCCGACAGCGGACCATGAACGTTTGCGGCTCGAAAACTGAGCCTCAGCGGCTGGTCAGGACGATCGCCCCGATCCCGACCGCGGCCACGACAAGCACGATCACCAGCACGATCAACGCCCCCCGCCGGGACGAGGACGCGGACTGCGCCTGCTCCGGCAGCGTGCCGGCGACGGGGATCGAGGGGACGTAGCGCTCCCCCGACGGGTTGGCGAGCAGCGAGCGTGCCGGCGGGGGCAGGAGCGAGCGTCCGCGCAGCTCCACCGCGGCGACGGCGGACAGGACTGTCGCGCCGGTCTCGGCCAGGGGCTCCCAGGCGGAGGTCTCCGGCGGAGCGACGTGTTCCTTCGAGGCGCCCCAGGCTGGAGGCTTCGGGGCGGACTTCTTGGCGGGCGCGGCCTTCTTCGCGGGAGGGGACTTCTTGGCCGGCGGCGCGCCTGAGGCGGGCGGCTTGGATCCGGGCGATGGCTTGGCTCCCGAAGCAGGCCGCGACTCGGCGCTGCCCTGCTGCCGGCCGCCGTCCGAGGGAGGTGCGGACCGGCCCTCGGCGGACCGGCCCTCGGCGGCACGCCGCGGCTCCGCGCTCCCCGATTGCTGCTCGCCAGCTGCCTGAGGCCCGGACTTGCCTTCGGCGTTCGAGGGCTGCGACCCGTGCTCGCCGGACCCCGCCGATTGTTGCTGCTGGACAGGAATCGGAGGCGACTGCCGCTCGCCAGAGCCTCCGGATCGCGGTCCGGTATTGGTCTGCGGCGCGGATTCGCGCTTAGCGCTCGGAGCTTGCGATTGGCGCTCGCCAGCGGACTGCGGCGCGGACTTGCTCTCAGCACTCGGAGCTTGTGACCGACTCTCGCCAGCAGTCTGCGGCGCGGACTTGCTCTCCACGCTCGGAGCTTGCGATTGGCGCTCGCTCTCAGCCGCGGGCACGATGATGCTGAAGGGCCCCGAGGCGTCGTCCTCGTCAGCAGGCTGGCCGGTCGGCGCGACCTGGGCCTTCAACTTCGCCGGCGCCTTCGGCTTCTCGGTGCTCTCCGCCTGCTTCGGTTGCTCGGCCTTCGGTGGCTCCGCTTCCTTGACCTGCACTGGTTCCAGCGGCGGCACGATCCATGGCTCGTCCAGCGCCGGCCCGGTCTCCAACGCGGCGATCCGCTCCCCCGGTGCCCCCTCGCCGTCGCCGTCGCCCGCGCCCTCGTTCGCGCTCTCCTCCTCAGCCCTCGACTTCCGGTCGTGGGTGGCGAGCCGCTCCAGAGCTGCCCGGAGCCGGGTCGCGACGTCGCGCGCCGACGCCGGGCGGTCCTCGGGCTCGCGGGCCAGGAGTTCGGCGACCAGGTCGACCACCGTGCGGGGGGCTCCGGCGCCTGGAGGGAGGGCGGGGGCGTCCTCGGTGGCCTTCCTGTGCATCACGGCCAGGAAGTCGTCGGCGCGGAAGGGGATCTGGCCGGCGATCATCGCGTAGAGGAGGGTGCCGAGGGAGTAGAGGTCGCTGCGGGCGTCGGCGTTGTGGCCGAGGACTTGTTCGGGGGCGGCGTATTCGGGGGTGCCGGAGCCCTTGACCAGGTCGTCGAAGCGGGCGATGGTCCAGGAGCGGGTGTCGGCGAGGAAGCCGGCTATGCCGAAGTCCACCACTTTGGCGGTGCCGTCGGCGGTGATCAGGACGTTCTGCGGCTTGATGTCGCGGTGCACCACGCGGGCGGCGTGGGCGGCCGCGAGGGCTTCGGCGACCTGGGCGGCGTAGCTCAGGGCGTCGCGGACCGGGAGGCGGCCCTGCTGCATGAGGTCGGCCAGGGTGCTGCCCTGCACCAGCTCCAGGACCAGGTAGATGCGGTCGCGGTGGGCGCCCTGGTCGTAGAGGACCGCGACGTTGGGGTGCACGATCTGGGCCGCGGCGATGCCTTCGCGGCGCAGCCAGCCGGGCAGGTCGGAGGCGGACATGCCGTTGCCGCCGTAGAACAGCTTGACGGCGACGTCGCGGTGCAGCCGCAGGTCGCGGCCGGACCAGACCTCGCCCATACCGCCGCGACCGAGGCGGGTCTGGAGCTGGTAGCGGTCGGCGATCAGCTCGCCGCCCGCGTGTTCGCGCGAGCCGGGCCGGGAACCCGGCCGTTCCGGCACGCCGAACTTCTCAGCGCTCCCGCGGCGTGCTTCGTTCTCGGCACCGGGCATGACGGCCCCCCTTTGACGTCCCCCTGGCCTGCGCCTTCCATTTTGGCGCGGACGACGGTGCGCTGTCCGCGAATCCCGGCAACGCGCACCACGAATTGGGGGTGCTTGTGGACGAGAAGGGGCGTGGAGCCGGTTCGGCTCCACGCCCCTTCCGGAACAACCCTGAACAACCCGACCGATCAGCCGATCCGATCAGCCGACCCGCCGGCCAACCGATCCGCTCGGCCAACCAATCCGCTCAACCGCCCAGCCGCCCAGCCGCCCAGCCGCTCAGCCGACCGAGCCGCCCACCCGCTCAGTCGATCCGCACCGTGCCGCCGGCACACGTGAAGTGCACCGCGACCACGCCCGGCTCGTCGGCGTCGACCCAGTCGACGGCCACTTCCTCCAGGGGGTCGTGCTGGTCCGAGCCGCCGATCCAGGTCAGGACCTGGTCGCGGTCGCCGCTGATCTCCAGGCGTTCGAAGGCCGGGGTCGTGCCGCCGCCGGCGCCGGGGCGCTGGTCGGCCGCGACCTCCCAGGCCAGGAAGTAGGGCAGCTGCGGGTCGGCCATCAGGTCCAGCACGCCGATCTGCTTCCACCGCAGGTCGAAGCCGTCGGGCCGGACCCGGTGGCCCTGGGCGGCGGGGCGGCCCAGGCGCTGCTCCCAGCCGGTGATGTCGTCGACGCCGACCACCCAGCCCAGCCAGCCGCCGCCCTCCTCGGCGCGGGCCTTGACGGCCTTGCCGAACGGCGCGGAGTCGGTCGCGGGGTGGTCCAGCGGGGCCACGACCTCCACATAGGAGCCGCCGGCCAGCGGCAGCACGAAGTTGCGGGTACCGAAGCGCGGGTGGACGCCGCCGTCGCGGAACGTCGAACCGAGCAACGTTCCGAGCCGGTTCACCGTGGAGCCGAGCTCGGAGTTGGACACAGCGTAGGAAACGTGATCGAGACGCACGGTTCATACTCTGCCCTGCGGATGCCTCCATAACCCAATCGAGGCCGATCGGGTGCCCCTTACACCGCATTCGGGCACGATCCGCGACAGCGCTGTGACCTGGAGCGATGTCCGATCGTCGGACGGTCCTACCGCCGGTGGCGCCAGGCCGCCGCCCCTACCCTCACCGCCGCCCCCGCCCTCACCGCCGCTTCCACACCGCCTCGCGCTTCTCGGCGAACGCCCGCGGCCCCTCCTTGGCGTCCTCGGTCGCGAACACCGGCCACCCGATCTCCAACTCCCGCGCCAGGCCGTCCGCCTCGCTCATCCCGGCCGCCTCCCGTACCGAGCGCTTGACCGCCTCCACCGACAGCGGCGCGGCGGCGTTGATCAGCCCGGCGATCTCCAGCGCCTTGTCCAGCGCCTTGCCGTCGTCGACGACGTGCCCGACCAGCCCGATGTCGCGCGCCTCGGCGGCGGTGTACGGCCGGCCGGTGAGCAGCATCTCCATGGCGTGCGTGTACGGCACCTGCCGCGGCAGCCGCACCGTCGACCCGGCGACCGGGAACAGCCCGCGCCGCACCTCGAACAGCCCGAAGGTGGCCGAGGCCGCGGCCACCCGGATGTCGCAGGCCTGGATCAGCTCGGTCCCGCCGGCCACCGCGTGGCCCTCGACCGCCCCGATCAGCGGCTTGCGCGGGCTGTAGTGCCGCAGCAGGGCCTTCCAGTGCAGGTCGGGGTCGGCCTTGAGACGGTCGGCGTGGACCGAGCCCTGCGCCATGTTCATCGCCTTGAGGTCCATCCCGGCGCAGAACGCGCCGCCGGCCCCGGTCAGCACGATCGACCGCACCTCGTCGTCGGCGTCCGCCTCCACCCACGCGTCGGCCATCCCGACCAGCATCGGCAGCGACAACGCGTTCTTGGCCTCGGGCCGGTTCATCGTGACGATCATCGTGTGGCCGTCGCGCTCGACGGTGCAGTGCTCGGTGCCGCCCATGGCGTCGCCCGTCCCCTCGTCGTGTCCGCGCTTCGTGTCCGCGCCTCGTGTCCGCGAAACGAGAACACGTTCTATCAAGGGGCGCGAGAATGCAAGACCGTTGGTCGCCGAATGGTCGGCGGGGCGTCACGCGAGCAGGCCAGGATGGGTCGATGACCAGCGATACCAGCACTCCGCGGACGCGGCTGTCCGCCGCCGACTGGCTCCTCGTCCGCCGCCACGTGCGCACTCACCGCGCCGAGCTGACGGCGGCCGCCGCCCGCCGCTACCCCGACCACGTCCACCTGGCCGGCACCGGTCTGCTGGCGCATCCGTCGTTCCTGCCCGAGCGGCCAGTGCCCCTGGACGCGATCGCGCTGACGCTGCACGACGACTGGCCCGCGCCGGACATCAGCGCCCGGAGTCCCGAGGCCGACGGAGTGCTGCCGATCGTGGAACAGGACACGGGAGACTTCCGCGACTACTACCAGGCGGTGGCCGCGCTGGATCCGCCGCGGCTGTTCGAGAACCGGCCGCTCTATCGGCTCACGTCAGTGAACCTGGCAGACACATCGCCGACCCTGGAGTTCGCCGACGGAACCTACTTCGACGCCGCCGGCCTCGGCGATGCCGTCGGGCACGAGTTCGCGGCCGCCGCCATGGCGGGCGACGGCGCGACCCCGCTGCGGGACGCGATCGGCGACCCGTGCGATCCGCGCCGACGGTGCATGCCGCTGGCCGTCAGCGCCCTGACGCTGCGGCAGGACCGGGCGACCGGGACGGCGTCGTTCCCCCTGCATTGGCGCGACCCGGCGCTGGTGGCGCATGCCGGAGGGATGTACCACGCGATCCCGTCCGGGATGTTCCAGGCGGCCGGGCCAGGGGCGCTGAACCGGGCCGCCGATTTCGATCTGTGGCTGGGGATGGTGCGCGAGTACGCGGAGGAGATGGCGGGGGCGGCGGAGGTCGAGGCTGATCCGGAGCGCGGGATGGACTACGCCGGGTGGCCGTTCGCGGCGGCAATGCAGCAGGCGCGCGCGGAGGGGAAGATCCGCGCGCACACGGTGGGGCTCGGGGTGGATCCGCTGACGCTGGCGGTGGATCTGCTCGCGGTGTTCGTCTTCGACGACGACGTGTACGACCACTTGTTCGGCGGCGGGCCGGTCGACAACGAGGAAGGGCGGCTGGTCACCGGAGCGCAAGCAGGGCCCGCGGCCGGGTCCGGCGCGAACGACCAGAGCGCGGGATACGCCTTCGACAGCGCGACGATCGCCGCGCTGCTGGCCTCGGCACCGCTTCAGCCCGGCGGTGCCGCGTTGTTGGCGCTGGCCGATCGGCATCGGGACGTGCTGCTGGGGTAGTGCGGCGCCAGCTGGCGCACGACGGGAAGCTGACCAAGGCGCGGCGCTCGGCATGCCGATAAGGCCTGAAGGCCCGGTGGGTCGGTGGGCTGCCGGGCTGGCGGGCTGGCGGGCTGGCCATCCAGTCGCGAAAAAGTTCAGGTCCGGCCCCGGGGGGAGGGCCGGACCGGTCTCAGGGGTCGGAGTCGCTACTCCGCCGTGGCGTCGACCGCGCCGCTCGAACCGTGGTCATCAGCACCGTGGCCATCAGCACCATGATCAGCCGCGCCACCCGACTCCCCACCACCCGCCGGCGGCCGCTGCGCCTCCGGCAGCTGCGCGGGCAGCCGCATCGCGACCGAAGGCTCGCCGTCGGCGCGCACCCGCGACACCACCATCCAGTCGAACGACGCGTCGCTGTACCCGTCGGCCGCCTCCTCGACGATGAAGTGGTCCGCGGCCTTCGCCACCACGATCAGCCCCGCGCAGCGGCCGGTCGGCGTCAGCAGGACCCGGTAGGGCGCGTGCTGCGAGAAGCACACCAGGTCGGCCACGTCCTCGTCGAAGACCACGCGGGCCCGGCCGTTGGCCAGGTGCGCCGAGCCGGTGAGCTGGACCTCGGCCTCGGGGGCCAGCGGCGAGGTCACCACGCGGTGGCCGGTGCGGGTGGGCAGGTGGGTCAGGGCGGCCAGGCCGCCGGCGGCGATCATCCGGCCGTTGGTGTACAGGCCGCAGTCGCTGGCGTTGACCACCCAGCCGACGACGCCGGTCACCTTGTTGTCCAGGCGGCCGGAGCGGTTCTGGAACCAGCCGGTCGGATACAGGCCGGCGGTGTTGAAGACCTGGGCCGCGTTGCGGTTGCCGGTGTCGACCCAGAGCTCGCCGCCCTGGACGTGGAGGGAGTCGTTGGGGCCGGTGATCGTGATGCGGCCGGTGGTGACGGCTCCGGCGGCGAGAGTGGCGGCGGAGGTGTCGGCCAGGGTCGCCTTGCCGGTGACCTCCAGGGTGGAGGCGACCTTCGCCGGGGCGTTGGCGGTCAGGCCGCCAGTGGTCACCGAACCGGTGGTCAAAGCCCCGGTCACCGTCGCGGAGCCGGTGTTCAAGGCCCCGGTCACCGTCGCGGAGCCGGCGCCCAGGGCGCCGGTCACCGTGGCGGAAGCGGCGGTCAGGGCGCCGCCGGCGGTGATCGTGTTCTGGGCCGCGACGGTCCGGGGCGTCAGGTCGGGGTCGGTGACCACCAGGGTGAGCGCGTCGTACAGATAAATGGACTGATAGCCCGGCGAGGGCGAGTCGTGGGACGGGTCGCCGGTCACCGAGGCGACGAGGACGAACTGGGTGTCGGCGGACAGGCCGCCCGGCAGTTCGTAGGAGGTCTCGGGCCCGGCGTGCAGCGGCGCCGGGTTGCCCTTGGCGTAGAGCTCGAACCAGGTGCCGGTGCTCTCCCAGGCCAGCCGCAGCGGCTGCCCGTTGGCGAAGGCCGTGCCGGGCACGGTGGGCTTGTCCACCGCGACCGCCGTGAAGTTGGTCAGGGTGAAGACAGCCTCCTGCTTGCTGAGCGGGAAGGTGCCGACCTTGGGATTCAAGTCGTCCGGCGAGGTGCCGGACCATTCCTGGATCATGTACGTGAACTCCCCCACCGTAGAGTTGACGGTGCCGACCACACTCAGCACCAACGAGTAGCCGACCCCGTAGTCGGCCTGGTCCCGGCATTGGAAGACGATCGTCGCGAAGGTGCCCTCGCCGAGCCCCAGCTCCTCGCCCTTGACGACGTCCTGGCTGGAGATCGCCCACTTCGCGGTGTTGACCGACGTCAACGGCGGCTCCAGGAAGAGGTCGGCGGCCCCGGTGCCGACCGGGACCGCGACCAGGATCTGGGAGCAGAGCACCCCGGGCGTGGGGTTGAACACCGCGAGGTTGACGCGCGAGGTCGCCGTCGCGCCGGGAGCGTTCACCTGCAACGGGATGGGCGCTGTGGAGAACGCGTAGTCGAGCAGGCATGTCGCCATGGATATGGTCCCTTCTCAGCCGTCGGACGAAGTCGGTCTGGCATCGACGACCAGGTGCAGCACGCCGTCGAGCAGCAGGTTGGCGGACGGCCGCAGCGCGGCGTCGGTGCCCGGGTCGGCCACGCCGTAGCCGGTCCACACGACCGGGTCCGCGGACGGGCCCGCGGCCGGATCAGCAGCCGGATCAGCAGCCGGGTCCGCAGCGGCGTTCACAGCCGGATCCGCGCCGCCGCCGACCCCCGGCTGCCACCACGACCACGCGCCCCGGTCCTCCGCCGGCCGCGGGAAGTCCACCGACTCCGGGAACGGCGGGGTCTGCCCGGCCGGGACGGCCGTCGGCCGGATCGCCGCGAGCGCCGCGCCGACCTGGAACGACACCTCCAGCCGCGACAAGGCCGCGCTGACCCGCTCGGGTCGCAGTCCGACGGCGCGGGTGGGCAGGATCCCGGTGGTCGCGTGCACGCTGCCGCGCGGATCGAGCAGCATCACGATCTCGTCGGCCGGATCGGCCGCCTCGCTGGACCCCTGGAGCCCGGCCACCGGCACGACGCACCGGCGCCACAGGTAGTTGGCGGTCCCGTCGGGCAGCGCGGCGCCGATCGGCCGCAGCCCGGCCGCCGCCGCGCCCGCCGGATCGGCCACCGGCGCGGCGACGGTGTTGAACACCGCCCCGTCGCCGGCCGCGAAGTAGCCGATCAGCCCGTCGTCCCGGGTCGCCTGGTCCCCCAGCCGCACCGCGAACTGCTGGTGCAGGAACTCCGGGAGCGGCGGCGTGAGCGTGGCGGCCCAGCCGGCGTCGGTGATCGCGGGCCCGTCCAGTTCCAGCCGCACCCGGGCCCGGACCAGCGCCAGCGGACGGCCGATGAGCACCGAGAGGTTCTGGTCGGCCCGGCCGCCGAGCGGATCGGTGGTCCACAGCGTGGAGTCGATGGCTTCCAGGAACGCGGCGAACCCGGAGGCGGAGGCCAGGATCGGCGAGGCGAGCAGCGTTCCCACCATGGGGGCCAGCCGGGTCACGTCGGCCACCGACGCGACCGTGCTGTGCGCCGGCGGCGTCCAGGTCCCGGTGCGGGTGCCGTTCGGCCCGACCAGGACCCTGACCTCGCCCAGCGCCGTACCGTCGGCGGCGTAGAGCAGGAGCGCGCGGTCCACGTGGTTGGGCAGGACCCAGCCGCCGACCGGATCGGCCGACGCCATCAGGGCGCTGTTCGCCCCGGTCCGGGCGTCCAGCAGCGCGAAGTCCAGGCGGGCCGGCTGCGACAGCCGGGGCGGCAGCTGGGCCGGGGCGGCGGCGCGGGGGTCGAGCACGGCGGTCGGGGCCAGGGCCGGGTCGACGACCAGCGGGAAGTTCTCGGCCGTGTACAGGCCGCTGCCGGAGCCCGGCAGGATCACCGGGAGCACCCGGCCGAACCGGTCGTAGAGCACCAGTTCCTGGAACACGATCTGGCCCTGGCGCACGCCGAAGAACGGCACGTCGGTCCCGGCCGGCAGGTACGGGACGCTGGTGACCGCGCCCCGGTAGCGGTCGGGCAGGGACTGCGCCGGGGCCGGAGATCCGGCCGAACCGCCGGACCCGGAAGAACCGCCGGACGCACCGGACCCGCCGGACCCGGCCGCCGTGCCAGCGCCCGGATACCCGAGCAGGTCAGCGGCCGGACGCCCGCCGATCCGCTCCTGCGCCCCGGGCCGCCGGAAGCCGCGCCGGTCGCGCCCGGCCAGCAGCTGCGAGAAGCCGGTGAGCTCCTGGCTCAGGAACCGCCAGCCGCCGATTTCGCCGATCCAGGCGTCGAGCCGCGCCAGGTCGTCGCCGGACCCGTACTGCTTCACGAACTCGGCCAGCCGCGCCCGGAAGACCTGCGGGGCGTGCGGTCCGATCAGGCTGATGCCGCCGACGGTGCGGGTCCGGCCGGCCGGCGTGCCCGGCGCGCAGGTGTAGTCCGCGCCGTCGAACCGCCAGGCCGGAGCGCCGGGCGGCTGCGGGACGTCGAGGTAGCGGACCTGCCATTCGGCGAACAGCGGCCGCCAGGGCTGCGCCCAGCGGGCCAGTCCGGTGGCCGGCAGCACGCCGGCGTAGTCGGCGGGCCGGTGCGCGGCGATCGCGTCGGTCAGCACCTGGACCGGGAGGTGGGTGAAGGCCGCCAGCGCCGTCGCGGACGCCGGGTCGGTGAGGACGAACTCGGTCAGCAGAGTGGTGATGATCTCCGGCGGCCCGCCGAATCCCGACACGCCCGGCACGACCGAGCGGGCGGCCGGCGCGGCGATCGTCATACCGCCGACGGTGAGCGAGGTCACGGCCGTGGCCAGCGGGCGCACCGCGAGCGTCGAGCCGGCGTCGGCCTCGTGCGAGGCATCGACCCCGGACACCATGACCACCGGGTCGGCGGCCTGCCAGAACGGTTCCGCGGGCAGGGCCTTGAGCGTCTGGTCGGCCGGCAGGCCCTGCCGCGCGGCGAAGTCGGCGATGCCGCGCTGGAGCGCCTGCTGCGGGGTCGTGGCGCCGACGGTGTTCGGCTGCGGCACCTTCGGCATCGCGGCCAGCACGCGTTGCAGCACGTCCAGCAGCTGCGCCAGGGCACTGCTGGGACGGCTCGGGTCGAGCTGCGCGTCCAGCAGGCTGACGGAGGGGACCCCGGGCGGCGCGGTGGGGAAGGAGTCGGTCGGGTACCGGCCGCGCTTCCACCACAGAGCGTTGACGTCCCACTGAGCCTTCTTCAGATTCGCGACGGCGACGTCGAGCCGCCGTTGGTCGGCGTTGAGACTGTCCAGCCAGGCCGGCGGCTCCGGATCGGGAGCGCCGGGAGCACCGGGAGCGCCCGCAGAACCGGAAGAACCAGAAGACCCGGAAGATCCACTGCCACCGGCCTCGGCCGCCGCGACCGTCCAGTGCTGCCCGCCGGAATGCGCGCCGAACCAGCGCTGAGCGATCGCCCGCCGCACCAGCGCGTCGCCGTTGGGCTCGTTCGCCAGCGGCAACAGCCCGTACAGGAACGCCCGCAGCTGCGCCACCGTCCCGGCCGGATGTCCGGCGGCCGCCAGCCGCCGCCCGACCAGCGCCAGGAACGCGTCCTCGGCGGTGTTGCCGAGCGCCACCTGCAACTGCCCGCTCCCCCGGATCGTCTGCAGCGGATCGTCGGCCGGGGGCTTGGCCGGATCCCATCCGACGTCCAGCGCGCTGCCCCGGTACAGGCTGCGGGTGGCCCGGAGCGCGCCGGGCGGCCCGGCGACGGTCCAGCCGAACCGGTCCAGCAGCGCCTGGTAGGGATCGGGGCTCGGCGGGTTCTGCGAACCCGGGCTCTGCGGGCCCGGCGCCGGATGCGCCCACTGGGCCAGCACGTCGGCCGTCGGGTCGGAGTACCAGCCGGTGATCAGATAGCTGAGTTGCAGCGGGCCGGCCGGCGACAGGTCCTTCAGGTCGTCGATGAACGTGAACACGCCGAGGTTGTGCGGCGCGTAGGCCCCGAACGCCGGGTTCCCCGGCGCCACGGCGGTGAGGAACATCGGCGCGGACGCGCGCTCGTTCCAGCCCTGCGCCAGCGGGAACGGGATGCCGAGGTTGGCGACCTGCGGCTCGGTGGCCGCCGGGTCCAGGGTCACGGCGTGGCGGTAGGGATCAGAGCTGGCCCGCCAGGCCCGGATCGTGTCCGGCGTCGGCAGATACATGCTGGTCCGCTCGACCCCGACCTGCTTGACCTGGGACGTGTAAGGACAGTCGCTCTCGATCACCCAGCCGGTGGCCCGCCGGGGCTGCAGGCCCGACAGCCGCAGCACCAGCCAGCGGTTGGGCACCAGCGGGTAGCCGATCTCGCCGGTCCTCGGGTCCTGGGTGCCGTGGCGCAGCGCCCGCGGCAGCGACCAGCTGACGTGGACGCCGAGCGGCTGCCCGCCGACGCCCCGGTCCCCGGCCTCCGCCTCCGGGCTGCGGAACTGCTTCAGCGCCTGGTAGTTGTACTGCCACCAGCGGAAGGAGTCGCGGCGCAGCACCGCGTCGTTGACCACCAGGGCCTCGACGTCGACCGGGACCACCAATACGGGCTCAGACATGGGTCGGCTCCACCCTCGGTCGCGCGCCGACGAGCAACGCCTCGGGCGACTGGATCATCTGAAGGGCCACGTCGGCCGGGCCGAGCACCCGCGACGGGTCGGGGACGGCGGCGTCCAGCGCGGCGGCCAGCCGGCCGATCAGCCCGCCGGGGTCGTGCGGGTCCAGGTTCAGCACCCCGGTCTCCCGGTCGCGCAGCGCCAGCGCCTGCTGCCCGGTCGGGTCCAGCACCGGGACCGGCGGTCGGCCGGCCAGGACCGTGCCGAGCACCGGCGCGCCCGCGGCGCCCGCGCGGGGCTGGCGCAGGGCGACGTGGCCGCTGTCGTCGACGCCGAACCGCAGCCCGTGCGGCGGCTCGCTGAGCGTCACCCCGGCCGGGATCCCGGCGAACAGGCACAGCAGCACGCTGGGCGACAGCCGCGCCATCCGCAGCGCCGGGATCGGCACGGACCGGTCGTCGCGGGCCCGGACGGCGAGGTCCGGCCACCCGGTGACCAGCGCCGAGCGCACCAGCAGGGCCGTGACCGGGCTCTGGTCGGACCGGGCCGGGTAGACGACCGGCGGCGGCGCCGTCCCCAGCAGCCCCGAGCGGCGGACCTGCACCGCCTCGAAGGCCGCGGCGCGGACCAGGTCGCCGGTGAGCGAGGCATAGAGGGCGCGCAGGCTGGAGTCGATCCCGAGCGACAGCGCGCCGTCGAGCAGCGCGTCCTGCCACGCCGGGTCCAGATAGCCCAGGCGCAGCGACTCGCTCGGCAGCATCCGCTCGTCCGCGACGAGGTGGGCGAACGGGAGGTGTTCGAGCAGCAGCAGCCCCGCCAGCCAGTTCGCGATCGGGTCCAGGTCGTCGCGGACGGCGGCCAGGACCAGTGCCTGGACCTCGGCGTCGGCCAAGAAAGCGGTCAGCGCGGTCTGCGGATCGGGGTCCGGCGCCGGCGCGGCCGCCCCCGGTGACGGCGGGGGCGGCGCGCCGGGCTCCGGCCCGCGTCCGGCGTCGGCGAGCAACTGCGCCGTCAGCACGCTGAGGAAGTCCAACTGGGCGGTCGTCGACGTGTCGAGCGCGGCGACCTGCGAGGCGGTGAAGTGGTCGCTGGCCAGCCGCTGGTAGAGGCTGTCGACCAGGGCGTGGGTCCGGCGCCGGAAGTCCAGCAGCAGCCGCCCGAACGCCGGGTCGGCCAGCGCGGCGGCCCGACCGGCCTGCCAGGCGGCGGCCAGGGAGAGGTCGAAGACGCCGAACGGGCCGACGAAGCCGCGCGCGGCGTCGGCGCTGCGGAACCGCTGGGCGGCCGGGACGCCCGGGACCGGGCTGATCGGGCCCCGGTACCAGGCGAAGCTGGTCTCGCCGGTCGCGATCCGGTACTCCAGCGGCACGAAGCCCTCGGTCAGCCGGTCGGCCACCTCCCGCCCGGGCGGGTCGGAGGCGGGCGGCGCGGGCACCGCGGGCAATGGCAGGCGCAGCAGCAGGTCGGCCGGGCCGGCCGCCCGGCCCGGCTCGGCGGGCCGGGTGACCACGCCGCGGGCCAGGCTCTCGAAGTCGCCGGCGCCGTCGTCGTACGACCAGAAGCTCCACGAGTACAGCGAGATCATGTCGACCGTGTCGGTGTCGGCCAGGGCTTTGCCGCCGTCGAGCAGCGGGCCCAGGCCCTCCAGGGAGACCAGGTGCGCGATGGTGCGGACCGGGGCGGCGCCGGGTGCGGGCATCGTGGCGAAGCGGTTGCCGACGACCACGCCGGCCAGAGCCTCGGCCCCGGTCCCGGCTCCAGCTCCGGTCCCGGCTCCGGCGCCGGCTCCAGTCCCGGCCCCAGTCCCGGTCCCCGACTGGTCGACGACGGAGGCCTGGCGGCAGTGCGCCAGGAAGCGCAGTTCGACCAGGCGCGGCGCCACCGTCCGGAACACGGGCGCGGGTACGGAAATGTACGTACACGAATCCGTGAGCGCCGTCTCCAGGCCCGGACTCACCTGGGGGATCCGCCGCCCGGACGCCGGGGTCAGGAACTGCCCGACCGTGGTCGTCCGGACCGCGGTGGGCGAGTCCTGGCCGCCGTCGAGCTCGCCGGGCCGGAACACCAGCAGCGCCAGCCACGGCTGCCGGTTCGCCGGATCCGGCATCGGCCGCTCGAACGGCAGCATCGGGTCGTCGAGCACCACGTACGGCAGCACCGTGCCGTAGCGGCCGGAGCTCTCGGCCGGCGGATAGGCCGAGCGCACAGCCGCCGGATCGATGCGGAACTGCGGCGCCGTCACCACGAACGCCTGGTGCGCGACCAGCTCGTCGGTGGTCACCGGCACCCCCGCGTGGTCCAGGGTGTGGGCGACCTCGATGTAGTAGGTGCCGGCGGCCAGCGCGGGAACGTCGCTGTCGTACAGGCGCAGGTCGCCGAGCGCCAGTTCGGTGGGAACGGTCATCGGTCGGTTCACCCTTCCCGCATCGGCGAGTCGCTGTAGAGGTGTCCGGCCGACGCCGCGAGCCGGTCCAGGGCGCCGTTCGGGCCGGCGAAGCCGGTCACGGCCACCAGCCGGTCGTGCAGCAGGCCGCGCGGCGCGGCGCTGCCCGCGATCCGGGCGATGTCGTCGACCGAGTGCGGGTCGGCCAGCGGGCGGTAGCGGGTCGGCGACGTGCCGGGCCGCAGCGGCAGGACGGTCTCGGCGACGTAGTCGGCGGCCAGGGCGGCGGCCGGGATGGTGCCGTGGTTGGCGCCCAGCGCCGGGGCCGGGGTCCGCACGTCGTAGCCGACGAGGCGGCCGGTGAGGACCTCGGCGGCGGGCCGGGCCGGGATCTGGCTGAAGGCGGCGGGCGGCTGGCCCCACAGCGCGTCGGCGACGGCGGCCGTGCGCGGGGTCAGCGTCCAGCCGCCGACGTCGAGCGCCGGGCCGCTCGGGGTGCCGAGGCGCACGGTCAGGCGGTGCACTGAGGACACACCGGTGAGGTTCATGGGTTTGATGTCGATCGCGGAGGCGGTGTGGTTGTCCGGGGACGTCGGCGCGGCGCCGTACCGCAGTTCGCTGGCCGGCACCGCCGACTGTGTGCGGAAGGCGAAGCCGGCGGCCCGCACCACCCAGGTCTTGCCGCCCGGGGCCGCGCCGCCGGGTCCGGTGGCGCCGGCGGGCAGCGTGTCGAGCACCTCCCCGGCGGCCTGGACGACCACGCGGCTGTCCGGCGGCGGCAGCAGGTCGCGGAACTGCGTCCAGCCGAGCGGCGCGTCGGCCGCCGGGCTGCGCGGCGCGCCGAAGGCGACGGTGAAGGACACCGGCCACAGCTCGACCGAGACCGTCCCCCCGGTCGGCGGGCCCCACAGGTCCAGCCCGGCGCCGACGCTGGCCGAGATCGTGCTCTGGATGCCCAGGGCGCTGAACGAGTACGACACGCCGACCGACAGCGCGAAGTGCCCGGTGAAGAAGAACGGCCGCCAGGAGACCAGCAGGTCCGCCTCGACGGTGAACCAGGCGCGCAGCCCGCCGTCCTGGAACAGGGCCTCCAGCCGGCCGCCGGCCATGAAGCACGAGGTGGTCAGCGCGGCGTAGGCGCTGCCGGAGATGGCGACGGTGTCGCTCACGGCCCAGCTGAACCCCAGCCGCGGGACGGTCGGGAAGTGGCCGGGGACGGCGAACGCCGGATGGTAGCCGCCGAGAGTGAGCACGAACTCTCCGGCGTGCGGGTTGTCCCCGAACCAGGCCGAGACCGCGAAGCCGCCGGTCAGATGGCATTCGGGCGCGATCACATAGGAGTTGCGGCTGAGCACGGCCGTCAGCCCGAAGGTGCCGTCCTCCGGGGCCAGCACCGCTTCGAGGCCGAGTTCCAGGTAGGCGTAGGTCTGCGGCGAGTCGGCGGCTTGCGGCAGCCGGAGCACCGAGCTGCCGAGCACCGCGAGCTTGAACCGCTCGGAGATGTCGGCGACCAGCAGGGCTCTGGTGTGGACGAGCTGGTAGGACGTGAACGCGACGCCGAAAGCCAGCCACATCGCGCCGGGCTGCGGGGCGATCCACGGCCGCGTGGTGCCGCCGGGGGTGATCGGCGCGCGCCCTTCGAGCACGTCGAGCAGGTGCCCGGGGTCCTGCGCGGCCGCCGGGTGCCCAGGGGCGCTCGGCGTGCCCAGGGCGACCAGTGGGAAGGCGGTGACCTCGTCGGGGGCGGGTAGCGCCAGCGTCCGGTTGAAGCCGAAGCCGGCCATGAGCCCGTCGACGGAGAACGCGGGCGGTCCGCCGAGCGCGGCTTCGAGCTGGGCGAAGACGAACAGCGAGGGCCGGCCGTCGGTGAACTGCGCGTAGGAGCCGAGTCCGGCGACGGCCAGTTCCTCCGCGGTGATCTGCACCGTGCCGTCGAACTGGAAGGCGATGCCCGGGGCCAGCCGGTCCTCCGGGATCCGCAGCAGGGCGCCGGAGATGGTCAGGGGTCCGCTGGCGTAGGACAGGCCGAGGCCGCTGAGGCGGAATTCGGGCACGAACTCGGTGAGCGGCGAGCCGAAGCAGAGCCCTTCCAGGGACAGGGACAGCGGACCCAGGGTGATGGCCGCGTCGAGGCCGACGAACAGGGCGCCGTCCTGATAGAGCAGGCCGACGCGGTTGATCTGGACGGCGCCGAGGCGGCGTTGGACGTCGAGCCAGTAGCCGGCGGGGGCGGGCTTTGCGGGCGTAGTTGGCGTAGTGGGTGCTGTGGGCGCAGTGGGTGCGGCGGACCCTGCGGCGGGTGCGGGCGCCAGGCTCAGCGCGGCGTTCTTCTGATCCGGACCCGCCTGCAACCGCGCGGCGACGCTCACTCCGGACGCCAACGGCCCGGCGGGCAGCGGGGTGGCGGTCGGGGGCAGCAGCCCGCCGAGCTGAGTGAGCTGCTCGGCGGTCAGCGCCGCGGAGCAGTAGCAGATCTGGAGTCCGTCGACGGCCAGGGTCTCCTCGGGCGGCAGCTTGTCGCCGATGAAAGGCAGCTGCGACAGATCCACGGCGGCGGACAGCACGAGTCCGAGGGCGAACACCGGCGGCCCGGACGCGGGCTTGAGATACAGCAGCCGGGCATCGCTCAGCCCGATGTCCAGGCCGGACGGCACCAGCTGCGCGGCGGTCCCGGAGACGTCGGCGACCAGGTCGTGCAGGCTGATGGTCTGCGCGGCCCCGGTGTGGCTGTAGGAGGCCACGAAGATCTCCGAGCCGGCGCCCCCGGTTCCGGCGGTGCCGAAGGCGAGGTCGAAGCGCAGATCGTGGAGCGTGAGATGGCCGCCAAAGACGGTCTCGTGGGTCCCGTCCGGCAGAGCTTTGACGGCGATGTCGATGGTGGCCGTGACCGGTGTGTCGGCGATCGTCAGCGTGCCGGTGCAGCTGAACGAGAAGGCTCCGGTCCCGGTCTGGTAGGACACCGCGATCTCGGTCAGCACCAGCTGCTTGACCGGCTCGGGCACGCCGGCGGCGCCGAACGCGGCGGCCAGATCGGCCAGCAGATCGCCGATGCGCAGCTCGGCGTCCGGGCCGATGCCGCCGCTGAACACCCAGCCGGTGGTGCTGTCGACGTATTCGGCGAGCAGGTCGACCGCGACGCCCGAGGCGAAGGCGATGGTGCCGCCGAGCTGGCCGGTGACACCGCCGGCGGCAGTGCGGGACACGCCGACGAAGACCTGCTTGATCGTCAGCGGTCCGGCGGGCAGATCGGTGTCGACAGTCAGGTCGGCGCTGTAGGAGCCGAAGGCCGGCACCGCCGAGAACGTCGCCTCGGTGATCTGCGTCGTGGCGGACAGCCCGGCGTCCGGCAGGTCGAGCGAGGCCAGGACGGCGGCCAGGACCAGCGGTTCGCCGTTGTGCAAGCCGCCGACGACGGCGCCCTCGGGATAGCGGAAGGCCACGTCGAGATGGAGCGCGCCGAGCGTCAGCTCGGTGACGACCTCGGCGCGCCGCAGCGTCGCGGTCGCGGCGTCGAACTGGACGGTGAGGGAGCGGATCGCGGCGTCGACGGCGGCGGCGTCGCCGCCGATCGGGCTCACGTCCGGGGAGCTGCCGGGACCGGAGCCGACACCGGGGTCGAGGCCCTGATCGGGGTCGGTGCCGGTGCCCGTGCCGGAATCGGTGCCGGTGCCTGTGCCGGTGCCGGTGTCCGTGGCCGCACCGCCGAGCCACGTGGCGAGCGCCGCAAGGCCGGGGAAGGCGGAGGCGCCCGTGGGCTTGAGGACGGCGGTTAGCAGCGTCGCGTCCGACAGCCCGACGCTGAGTTCCATGGGCACGCCGCCGACGTCGAAGCGCCCGAACACCACCAGTGCCCAGCCGGTCGCCGAGACCGTGCCGCGCAGGCCGGTCCCGGTCAGCGTGAACAGGCCCGGAACGGGCGTCCAGCCGAGGCCGGGGACGCCGACTTCGAAGGTCAGGGTCGCCGGGTAGCCAGTGTTGGGGAAGAAGGTGATGCCGAACCCGGAGGCGGAGAGAGTGAGCTGTCGGCCCAGGGCGTCGAGCCCGGCGGGCTCGGCGACCACGATGCCGCCGGGATGAGCCAGCGCGACGACGTCGAGCGGGGCGACGCCCGCGACGTCGGAGGCCAGGGTGACCAGCCAGGGCCGGACCGGACTGCCGTCGAGGGCGGTGACCGGCGGCTGGGAGGCGAGGGTGACCGGTGCCTGGACGGCCGTGGCGGCGCCGGCGGAGCCGCCGGCCGCGTCGGCGGCGGTGTTCAGCACGAGCTCACCGCTCGCGGTGACCGACACCTGGTCGTCGGCGGTGCACCGGATCTCCACCGACCCCACCGACACCGCCGCGGCGCCCAGACCGTCGACCGGCCACGGGTCCGGCCCCAGGCAGGCCCCTGACACGGCGAGCACACCGCCGGCCACCTGGGGACCGGTGGATCCGTAGGCGATCGTCAGCGTCCCGGTGGGAACCCCGCCGAGGAAGTCCCGGAGCGCGGCGGGCAGGCCCTGGTCGTCGGCGGCCAGGGTCAGCGGGTTGCCGAGCGTGCTCAGATGGCTGTTCAGGACTGCCAGGTCCACCGTGTCGTCCCCCCTCAGTCGGTACGGTGCGGTGCTGTCTTCAGAAGGGCGGTGCTGTTTCAGAAGGGCATGGTCACGGTGCGGTCCGCCGGAACCCCCAGGTCGTCCTCCCAGTACGTCAGCGTGTACTGACGCCCCGGTCCGGACGCGGTGGCGGTGTTGATCCGCAGCCTGATGTCCCCGCGGTGCCGTCCCGGCGCGGTGTTGTCGTCCGCGTTGTCACCGGCCACCAGGCCTTTGTTGCCGACCGTCGCGAGCTGGTTGAGACCCAGGGAGGCGGCGACGTAGTTGGTCTGGAACTTGCAGTTGGTCATGAAGTAGTACGGCATGTTCGCCTGGTTGTTCAGGCGGCCGATCAGGGCGTTGTCGGGGTGCTCGTACTGGTCGTGGGAGCCGCTGCTGATGAGCGCCGTGGTCGCGTTCGCCAAGGTGAGGAAGTTCTGCGAGGTCGAGTTCATGGAGCCGTGGTGGCTGACCTTGAAGGCGGCGACGCGGGGCGGGATCGGCACCGGGACGCCGACGGCGACCGGCACCGGGTTGGCCATGATCGCCGCCATCAGCGGGTCCTCGCCGACCGTCGCCATGTCCCCGAGGGTGCAGTAGGCGAAGTCCCCGAACCGGATGAGCAGGCCGATGGAGCAGTCGTTGCCGTAGGCGGCGTTCGTCGTCTGCAGCCAGTTGGCGCCGCCGGCCCAGTCCCGGCCGGAGCGGGCGACGACGTAGACGCGCGGCGCGCCGGCCGGCGCCAGGATCGCGTTGGGTCCGGAGTTCCACAGCACTTCGCTGCACAGCACCGGGATCGAGGTGCGGGTGCGGGCGACGCTGGCGGTCCGGGCGCCGTTGGTGAGCGTGATGTTGCCGGTGATCGCGCCGGTCCAGCTGTTCGGCGAGGTCTGCACGCCCGGGGCGCCGACGTCGCCCAGGTCGATGATGTGCACGTTGTTGTAGCGGTTGGCGGTGAAGAACCGGCCGTGCGTCATGTACACCCGGTTCCGCAGGCCGTCGAAGACCGCGCGCCGGATCCGGCTCTGGATCAGCACCACCGCCTCGCCCAGGCTGACGCCGAGGCCGGCGGCGAGCCCGGCCGCCTCGGCGACCTTGCGCCGGATGGCCTGGCTGGCGACCAGCGCCGGGTAGGGCGTCGCCGGGAGTTCGGCCCAGTACACGCCTTCGTCCACCGCCGCGGCGATGCCGTCGGTCGCGGCGGTGTTGTTCCGCGCGTTGGCCGCCGCGGTGTTCGCCACCCCGGCGGTCAGCCCGGTGTTGCCGCGCGCGGCGCTGTCCACGGCGGCGGTGACGGCCGCCACCACCTCGGGGCGGCTCAGCCCGGCCGGGCCGAGGTTGGCGACGCCGGCGCTGCCCAGGGCCCAGGCGACGTTGCTCATGTCGTCGGCGAGCAGCAGCGCCTGCAGGCCGCCGACGTGGTCCGCGTCGTAGTGCGTGCACACGATGTGGTTCAGCGGCAGGTTCACGTTGATCAGGGCATCGTGGATCAGACTGGCGTAGAAGCTCCGGCCGCCGTCGACGAGCATCGTCCGGCTCCGCGTCGGCATCCCCGGCGGCAGCCCCATCTCCCGCGCGACGATCACCGTGCTGTCGCCCTGGCCGACGTCGAGTACCTTGATCTCCAGCTCCCACGGCATGACCGGCTCCCGTCCTCGGCCACCCCCTGGCCCTGCCATGCATTCGAGCCTTGTGGCAGAACTCTGTCAAACACCTCGGTGATCGGGTGGATGCCGAGCGTGACATCCCTCCTTGACGACCCGTCAGGGAATAAAGGTCCAGGTCAGGACGCTTTCGATAGCCGACGTCCGAGGCGTCGGCGGCGGCCGGGGCTAAGGGGAAATCCCGTCGGACGCGGATCGGGGCATATGATCCGCTATCCGAGCATCCGGGTCCGGAAGCTGCGAAGACAATGGAAACCGAAGTCATTACCAGCTTTGCCGGATGAACCGATCCTGCGATGTAATTCCCGGATCGGAGGCTTCACGAAGGATCGAAGGGAGGCGGCGTGCGCGACCACGACGGCCACGACGAGGGTGGACAGGGTCACGCCGACCACGCCCACTCCGACCGCTCCGACCACGACCACGACCACGGCGCCGGCCACAGCAGCCACAGCGGCCACAGCGGCCACTCCCACGGCGTGGGCCCCGACGCCGACCGCCGCTGGCTGCTCATCGGCCTGGCCCTGATCGTCGGCTTCATGAGCGTCGAAGTGGTCGTCGGCCTGCTCTCCCACTCCCTGGCCCTGATCTCCGACGCCGCGCACATGCTCACCGACGCCGCCTCGATCGGCCTGGCCCTGTTCGCGATGCGGCTGGCCGCGCGCCCGGCCCGCGGCGGCTACACGTTCGGCCTCAAGCGCGCCGAGATCCTGTCCGCGCAGGCCAACGGCGTCACGCTGCTGGTGCTCTCCTGCGTGCTGGCCTACGAGGCGGTCCGCCGCCTGATCAGCCCGCCGGAGGTGACCGGCGGCCTGGTGCTGGTCACCGCGCTGGTCGGGATCGCGGTCAACATCGCCGCCGCCTGGTCGATCTCCAAGGCCAACCGCACCTCGCTGAACGTCGAGGGCGCCTTCCAGCACATCCTCACCGACCTCTACGGCTTCATCGCCACCGCGATCGCCGGCGCCGTGGTCCTGACCACCGGCTTCGCCCGCGCCGACGCCATCGCCTCGCTGGTCGTGGTGGCGCTGATGCTCAAGGCCGGCGCCGGCCTGGTCACCGCCGCCAGCCGGATCTTCCTGGAGGCCGCGCCGGCCGGCGTCGACCCGGACGCGGTCGGGGACCAGATGGCCTCCGTGGAGAACGTCATCGAGGTCCACGACCTGCACATCTGGGAGATCACCTCCGGCCAGGCCGCGCTGTCCGCGCACGTCCTGGTGGTCCCCGGCGGCGACTGCCACAAGGTCCGCCGCGACCTGCAGGCCCAGCTCCGCGACGCCCACGCCATCACGCACGCCACGCTCCAGGTCGACCACCTCGGCGAGGACGAGCGCGACGTGCTGCAGATCAGCACGCACCCGCCGCGCCAGGCGTCCGGGCACTGCGAAGACGCCCACGGACCGGTGCACACCACGCGGCAGCGCGTACCCTGAGATCCCCCGGCGATCCCCGGCCGAGATGTTCTCCTGAGAGGGCTGCGACATGCGGAGTCGGATCTCGCTGGTCACCCTCGCCGGAAGCGTCGCCCTGACCGCCGTGTCCGCCCTCGCCGCCGGCTGCGCCGCGCACCCGGCCGTCGAGCACACGGCGGCATCGGTCCCGGCGCAGTGCGCGCCGACGCCCGACGTCGACCGGGAGCAGTCCTCCGGCAGCCGCGGCACGATCGAGCCCCTGACCGCCACCTCGCTCACGCTGTGCGGCTACGGCCCCGCCCCCGACCGGAAGCTGGAAGCGCACCTGGTCGTGACCGACGCGGCGACCATCGACACGCTCCGCACCGCGCTGAACAAGGCCAAGGGCACCGGCGGCCGGACCTTCAAGTGCGCGAACGACTCCGGCGTCGTGGTCATCGAGAAGTTCCAGGGCGACGGCCGCGAGGTCGACCTGAGCCAGGACGCGGCCGGCTGCGGGCTGGTCAGCGACGGCGACCGGTCGGTGTTCGACGCCGACACCGCGGCGCCCGGCCTGGTCCTGGACCTGCTCCCGGCCGACTACTGCCGCCGGGCCTTTCCCGGCCAGGACTGTCCCCGATGACCGTCTGCCGCGCCGCCGCCGGGTCCCGTAGCATGGCCTCCCCGGATGAAGAAGGCTGATAAGAAGGCTGATATATGACGGACGCGATACCGCCGGTACAGCTCCAGACCGACCGGCCGAACATGGCTCGCATGTACGACTACGCGCTCGGCGGCAAGAACAACTTCGCCGCCGACCGGGCGGCGGTGGAGCGGCTGTTCTCGCTGTCGCCGGAGAACAAGTACGTGCCGCTGGCCAACCGGCGGTTCCTGGGGCGCGCGGTGGACTTCGCGGCCCGGCAGGGCATCACGCAGTACCTGGACCTCGGGGCCGGGCTGCCGAGCATGGGCAACGTGCACGAGGTGGCCAAGCTGGTGCGGCCGGAGGCGCGGGTCGCCTACGTCGACAACGACCCGGTGGTGGCCGCGCACGCCCGCGCCCTGCTGACCAGCGCCGACGCCACCGTGCGGGTGGTCCAGGAGGACGTCCGCGACCCGGCGAAGGTGCTCGGGCACCCCGACGTGGTCCAGCTGATCGACTTCGGCCGGCCGGTCGCGGTCCTGCTGGTCTCGCTGCTGCACGGCATCACCGACGAGGAGGACCCGGCGGGCCTGGTCCGCGCGTTCACCGAGGTGACGGCCCCCGGCAGCTACCTGATCCTGTCCCACCTCACCCGCGACGGGCATCCGGCCGACATCGTGCACTCGAAGGAGGAGGTGTTCGCGCGTTCGAACACCGTCTTCCGCTACCGCGCCCGCGCCGAGATCGAGGCCTACTTCGCCGGCTTCGACCTGGTCGAGCCGGGCCTGACCCCGGTGACCGACTGGCGCTCGGAGGGCACCGAGGAGTCGGCGGCGGACGCCGATCCGGACCTGGCCGCGGCCGGGTCGTGGTGGCTCGGCGGCGTGGCGCTGAAGGCCGGCTGAGCCGCCCCGGACGCGGTCGAGGCGGTAGCGTGAGAGGTATGCAAGGCTACGAACTCCTCATCGACGCCTTCGGCCGCGTCCACGAAGAAGTCCACGCCTGCCTCGACGGCCTGACCGTCGAGCAGCTGCACCGGCGCCTGGACCCCGACGCCAATCCGATCGCCTGGCTGGTCTGGCACCTGACCCGGGTGCAGGACGACCACGTCGCCGACGTCGCGGGCACCGAGCAGCTGTGGACCGCCCAGGGCTGGGCCGACCGGTTCGCCACCCCCTACCGCGAGGCCGCCGTCGGCTACGGCCAGTCCTCGCACGAGGTCGCGCAGCTGACCGTCCCCGGCGCCGACCTGCTGACCGGCTACCACGACGCCGTCCACGAGCAGACGGTCGCCTACGTCGGCGGCCTGAAGGACGACGACTTCGACCGGATCGTCGACACCCGGTGGGATCCGCCGGTGACGCTCGGCGTGCGGCTCGTCAGCGTCGTGTCGGACACGCTCCAGCACGTCGGGCAGGCCGCCTACGTGCGCGGGATCCTGCTGCGCGAGGCGTGATGCCGCGTTGATACCGCGTTGATGCCGCGCTGACGGCTACCACCCCAGCGGATCCCCCGCGATCTTCTCCGCGAACAGCTTCCGCAGCGCGGCCACCGTCTCGGCCGGCAGGTCCGCGTCGGCGGCCGCGACGTTGTCCGCCAGCTGCGCGAGGCTCTTGGTCCCCGGGATCACCGTCGACACGCCGCTGTTCGCCAGCACGAACCGCAGCGCGGCCTGGGCCGGGGTCAGGCCCTGCGGGATCAGCGCCCGGAAGTCGGCGGTCAGCTCCGCGCGGCGCCGCACCTCCTCCGGGCTCCAGCGGGAGCGGATGTCGGTGAACACCGACTCGCCGGTGTAGCGGCCGGCCAGCCAGCCCGACTCCAGCGCCACCTTCACCACGGTGCCCGCGCCCGCCGAGCCGGCCTGCTCGGTCGCCTCCCAGGGCTCCTGGTGCAGCGCCGACAGCCAGGTCTCGAAGGCCTTGGCGCCGGTGGTGGCGAGCATGGTCTCGATGTCCGAGGGCCAGTCGACCGAGCCGCCGTAGGCGCGGATCAGGCCCTCCTGCTTCAGGCTCTCGAAGATCTCGTAGTGCGCGGTCACCCTGCCGTCGAACAGCTCGTGCGGCGGGCTGTGGATCACCACGATGTCCAGGTGGTCGGTCTGGAGCTGCTTCAGGCTCCGCTCGACCGAGCCCCGGAGCGCGCGGGCCGAGAAGTCCCGGCCGCCGGGGTAATGCCCGAACTTGGTGCAGATCACCACGCCGTCGCGGTGGCCGCGCAACGCCTGGCCCAGCAGGCGCTCGCTGTGGCCGCCGGAGTAGTTGGGGGCGGTGTCGAAGAAGGTGATGCCGGCGTCCAGGGCGGCGCCGACGATCGCGAGGGACTCGGCCTCGTCGGGGCCGTCGGCCCAGTCCGTGACGTTGCCCAGCTGCCAGGCCCCCAGGCCGATCTCGCTGACGGTCAGGCCGGTGTCGCCGAATACGCGATATCTCATGACGGAGATGGTTCAACCTGGAGCGGGCTCCAGGTCAAGCCCGACGGTCCGGCGAGCTCAGTAGCTTGCGCGGCGGTTGCGTCGGACGGGGCTCCGAGTAGGTTCCGCAACGGAGGCCCACCCCCTACCTCGGAGGCGCATCGTGACAGAGCACGGATCCAGTGGCCCGGGCCCGAGCAGGCGGCAGGCGCTCGGCGGCGCCGCGGTCCTGAGCACCGCCGCCGTCCTCAGCGGCGCGAACGCCGCGACGGCTGCGGCTGCCTCGGCCGGTCCGGCCGGTCCGGCAGGTTCAGCAGGTTCGGCGGTCTCGGCGGCTTCGGCGACTTCGGCGGCTCCCGACAACGGCCAGATAGCCGGGGCACCGCGGATCGGCCAGAGCCCCATCGGCGTCGGCCGGCAGAAACCCGGCAAGGACCTGCGGGAGCTGCTGGCCCGGATCGACCCGGCGCGGCTGGAGGCGACCGTCCACAAACTGGTCTCCTTCGGGACCCGCCACACTTTGTCCAGCCAGACCGACCCGGCGCGCGGCATCGGCGCCGCCACCGATTGGGTCGCCGCCCAGCTCCAGGAGATCGCCGCCACCTCCGGCGGCCGGATGACCGTCGAGCGGCAGTCCTTCGTCCAGCCCGCCGGACCGCGGATCCCGGTGCCGACGACGATCACGAACGTCATCGCGACCCTCAAGGGCACGGCGGCGACCGAGCGGGTCTACGTCGTCACCGGCCACCTGGACTCGCGGGTCACCGACGTCCTGAACGCCACCGCCGACGCCCCCGGTGCCGACGACGACGCCTCGGGCGTGGCCGCGGTGCTGGAGATGGCCCGGCTGTTCGCCACCCGCGCCTTCCCCGGGACGCTGGTCTTCGCCACCGTCGCCGGAGAGGAGCAGGGACTGTTCGGCTCGGCGTTCATGGCGGCGCAGATGAAGGCGGCCGGCGTGGACGTGCAGGGCATGTTCAGCAACGACATCGTCGGGGCCAGCAGCGCGTGGGACGGGACGGTGCCGGATCCGCACACCGTCCGCCTGTTCGTCGAGGGCGTCCCCACCTCCGAGACCCCCGCGCAGACCGCGGTGCGGCAGTCGGTCGGCGGGGAGAACGACGGCCCGTCGCGGCAGCTGGCCCGGTTCGCCCAGGACGTGGCCGTCAACGACGCCACCGACCTGGACATCCGCGTGGTCTGGCGCCGCGACCGCTACCTGCGCGGCAGCGACCACGTCTCGTTCCTTCAGCAGGGCTACCCGGCCGCGCGGTTCACCGAGCCGCGCGAGAACTTCGACCACGAACACCAGGACGTGCGGGTCGAGAACGGCGTGCAGTTCGGCGACCTGGCCGAGTTCTGCGACTTCCGGTACCTGGCGCGCGTCACCCGGGTCAACGCCGCGACCCTGTGGTCGCTGGCCGCCGGGCCCGGCACGCCGAAGGGCTTCGTCATCCTCACCACGCCGCCGCCGGGCTTCTCGGGCGTCAACACCACGACGCTGAACTGGACCCGCGGCGACGACGCGGGGCTGGCCGGGTACGAGGTGGTGCTGCGGGAGACGACGTCGCCGGTGTGGACCGAGGCGCTGGCCGTCGGGGACGTGGCCGCGGTGACGCTCCCGATCGCGAAGGACAACGTGCAGTTCGGGCTGCGGGCCGTGGACGTCAATGGGCTGCGGAGCCCGGTGGCGTTCCCGAACGTGGCGTAGCGAACGCGGCACAGCGAACGTGGAATAGCGATCGCGGTACAGCAGCCGGATCCCGGCCGGCGAGGCGCACAGTCCGCCGACCGGGACCCGGTGGTACCCGCCGCTACGGTCGTCCCTGCCAGTCGACCGCTCGCGACGGAGCTACTGCGGAGCTACCGCGGATCCACTACTACGGCAGCGTCCACTTCTGGTTGGCGGTGCCCGCGCAGGACCAGATCTGCACCTGGGTGCCCGGGGTGGTCGACCAGCCGGTGTCGTCCAGGCACTTGCCCGAGTTCGGGTTCAGCAGCGTGCCGTTGGACTGGGGCTGCCAGACCTGGGCCGCGGTGCCGTTGCAGTCGTACAGGTCGACCAGGGTGCCGTTGGCGGTGCCGGCGCCGCTCACGTCCAGGCACTTGCCGAGCACCTTGAGCGTGTGGCCCGTGCTGTCCACGGTCCAGGTCTGCGCACCGGTGCCGTTGCAGGTGTAGATCGTGATCGGGTTGAAGTTCGCCGTCGAGGCGGACTTGTCGTCCAGGCACAGGCCCTGGTAGCCGACGATCTGGCCGGTGTGGCCGCCGCCACCACCGCCACCGCCGCCGCCGGTGGTCCCGGTGATGGCGTTGAAGATCCGGCTGTAGGCGTAGCCGACGTTCTTGTCGTAGCCGTCGACCTCCCAGAAGGCGAGCTCGGCCACGCCGTTGCTGGCGGCGAAGCTCTCCAGCGTCTGGGCGTCGCCCTGCGAGAACGGCGCGCCGTCGTCGTTGTTGCCGGCGATGGGGGTCAGGCCCATCTTGGCGTAGGCGGCCGACGTCGAGATCCCGTACAGGCTCGCCAGCTGCGCGGCGGTGCCGCGGGCCGAGGACAGCGCGTCGTTGATGACCGGCTGGCCGTCGTAGTAGTCCATGGTCATGATGTTGACCACGCTGACGTTGACGCCCTGGTTCTTGGCGTCCCGCAGCAGGTTCAGCTGGCCGCCGGGCAGGCCGCTGGGGTCGACGCCGAGGGTGAAGTCGACCTGGAGGCCGGGCACCTGCGACTGGAGGGCGGCGAGCGCCTGGTCCCGCCGCGTGGTGGCCCCGGTGTCGTTCAGCACCCCGCCCTCGATGTCGAAGTCGAGCCGGGTGACGCCATAGGTGGTGACGATGTTCTTGTAGGCGGCGGTCAGCGACGAGACCGAGGTGCAGGTCTGCGCCAGCTCACCGCCCTCGGCACCGCCGAAGGAGATGATGACGTCTCCGCCCGACGCCTTCAGGGAGTTGATCTGCGAGGTGAAGGACCCGACGGAGTACCCGCCGTCCTCCCACTGCGCGGTGCAGCCCGACTGCGGGATCAGGAAGGCCAGCGTGTAGTACTTCAGACCGGTGGCGCCCTGGTCGGCGGCCATGTCTCCGACGGTGCTGCTGCTGAGCTGGAGGTACGGCGCCGCGTAGTGCGCGGGGAAGGTGCTCGCGGCGTGGGCCGGCGCGGTGGCGAGCGCGGCGGTGCCGAGCGCGGCGCCGACCGCCGTCAGCGCCGCGGTCACTGCCGCGCGTAGTCGGTGCGTGCGGGGGGTGCCCATGGAGTTCTCCTGTCTCGGGTGGGGGCACGAGCAAGGAACGAGGGGCCGTTGTTACAGAAACATTCTCTGTAACACTGGGTTCCGAAGGAGGAGTGAAGCACCCCACAAAGGAACCGTCAACACTCGAAGAAAGCTGATCTACGAAGGATCGAGACAACACTGTGAGATCCTGGAACACTCCGTTGTTTCAGTTGACCAGTGGTCTTGTCGGCACCGTCGAGTAGCGTCGAGGGTGATGGGTTCCAGCTACGAGGAGCACCGGCCCCGCCACGCGCCGGGCCGCCACGTCGCGTGCCTGTGGACGCAGGTCAACACCGGCCCGCGGGAGCACAGGCAGCTGGTCGTGCCGGACGGCTGCGTCGACCTGCTGTGGCGCGACGGCGAGGTGCAGCTGGTCGGGCCAGACCGCGCAGCCTGGCTGGCACCGCTGCCGGCCGGCGCGGCGATCGCCGGGCTGCGGCTGCGCCCCGGGTCCGCGCCGCTGCTGCTGGGCCGGATGCCGGCGGACGAGGTACGAGACCTGCGAGTACCGCTAGCGGAGGTGGCGGCCGAGGCAGCCTCAGGCGGCGGCAACCTCACGGCCCTGGCCGAACAGTTGGCGGCCAGCGGATCGGCGCGGCAGGCGGCCGGGATCCTGGACGAATACGTGGCCGCACTCGCCCACCGCTACCAGGCGGACGAAGCCGTCGCCCGCGCCATCAGCGAACTGAGCCGCACCAAGATCCCGGCCGTGCCCGACCTGGCCGAGCACGCGGGGCTGTCCGAGCGCCAGCTGCGGCGCCGCTTCACGAGTGCAGTCGGCTACGCGCCGAAGACGCTGCACGCCGTCCTGCGTTTCCAGTACGCGCTACGCCTGGGGCGGACCTCCGACGGACGCCTGGCGGAGGTCGCCCACGAAGCCGGGTACGCCGACCAGGCGCACTTCACGCGGGAGGTCCGGCGGCTGGCCGGCACGACGCCCGGGGTGTTGCTCGGGACGGACCGCCGCCCCGGAACACCGGCCGGCCCTGGTGGACGTGGCTCCGGCTAGATCCGCCCGTACGCCCGCAGCGTCCGCAGTGCCCTGACGGTCACCGCCGGTCGGGCCTCGAACTCCACCGTCGGTGACCACTTCACCCAGTTCATCGGCCATCCGCCGTCGTCGTCCTGGGTGGCCAGCAGGTAGTCCAGGCTCCGCTCCATCTCCTCGTCGCTGAACCAGGCCCGTGCCAGGCTGTCGGGCGTCTTGGCGTAGTCGTGCGGCAGGTGGTGCTCCCCCGGTGCGTATCCGGGGGCGATCACCGCGTCCTGCGGGCGGGCGGGGTCCAGCAGCACGATCCGCTGCTCGCGGACCAGCGCGCCGATCCGTTCGGCCTGCTGCCGGGCCCAGCCCTGGTCCGGAGCCGCGTCCAGGAACATGACCGCGGCGTCGACGTCATAAGGGTGCGTCTGTCCCAGGGCCTCGACCTCCCGGCGGGTGAACTCCATCGCGCCCTTCACCCAGGGGTGCTCGGCGATCCCGGCCCGCAGCAGCGGCCCCAGCAGCTGGCCCGTCGCCAGCAGGGACCCGGTCGGTTCCGCGTCGATCGGCATGAACGGCGCGTGCGGGTACTTCGCCAGCGATGGCAGCACGGCGGGCACGCCGCCGTCGGCGGCGGTGATCGACTCGATCCAGTCGAGCGTCGGCGTCACCGTCGCCGGGTCGAGCGGACCGGCGTCGGCCATGATCTTCAGCGCGGTGGCCACGGCCAGCGGTTCCGACTCGGGCCCGCGGATGTCCGGCTCCACGCCGTAGGCGAACCCGCCGTCGTCGTTCCGGTACGCCGCCAGAGCCGCGATCAGGCCCGCGCCGTAGGAGGCCGCGGTCCCGCCGGTCCCGCCGCTCCCGCCGGGGCCGCCGAACAGCGCCGCGAACCACCGCTGCTCCAGGACCCGGCCGGAGCCCCACAAGAACGTCGCCGCCCGGTCCAGCACCGACCCGGCTTGGAAAGTGTTCTGGTTCATGCCGCCGAAGCTACCCGCGGGGAGCGCGCAGATCTTGAACGTTCCGGCCATCCGCCTTCCGCGGGCTGCGGCCACGGCGCCGGCCACGGCGGACGGCGCCAGCGCCTCACTCCGCCCACCCCAGCGTCCGCTCCACCGCCTTCAGCCACATCCCGTGCTCGCGCTCCCGGGTCCCGTCGTCCAGTGCCGGCTCGAACTCGGCGTCCGCGGCCCACTGCGCGGCCAACGCCTCCAGTCCCGGCCAGAACCCCACCGCCAGCCCGGCCGCGTACGCCGCGCCCAACGCAGTGGTCTCCGACACCGCGGGCCGCACCACCGGCGCCGGCAGCCGATCGGCGAGCAGTTGCAGCAGCAGCGCGTTCGCCGTCATGCCGCCGTCGACCTTGAGCGCGGTCAGTTCCAGCCCGGCGTCCGCGCGCATGGCGTCGACCACCTCCCGGGTCTGCCAGGCGGTGGCCTCCAGCGCGGCGCGCACCAAATGCGCCTTGGTCACATATGCCGTCAGCCCAGTGATGACACCGCGCGCATCGGGCCGCCAATGCGGTGCGAACAATCCCGAGAACGCCGGCACGATATACGCGCCGCCATTGTCCGGAACCGAAGCCGCCAACGCCTCGACCTCGGACACATCGCGAATCAGCCCCAGGCTGTCGCGCAGCCACTGGATCAAGGCACCGGTGACGGCGACCGACCCTTCCAGCGCGTAGACGGCGGGCGTGTCGCCGACCTGATATCCGACGGTCGTCAGCAGTCCGTGCCGCGACGGCACGGGCGTCTCGCCGGTGTTCATCAGCAGGAACGTCCCGGTCCCGTAGGTGGACTTGGCCTGGCCCGGGACGTAGCACGCCTGACCGAACAACGCCGCCTGCTGGTCCCCCAGCGATCCGGCGACCCGGACACCGGCCAGCACTCCGCGCGCCGTCCCGTAGATCTCGGAGTTGGAGACAATCCGCGGCAGCGCTCGTTCCGGTACTCCGAAGGCTTCCAGAAGTTCGGAATCCCAAGCCAGGGTCGCCAGGTCGACCAATTGCGTCCGCGACGCATTGGTCACGTCCGTCACGTGCACCCCGCCGTCCGGACCTCCGGTCAGGTTCCAGACGAGCCAGGAGTCCATGGTCCCGAAGATCACGTCCCCGGCCTCGGCCCCGGCGCGCAGGCCGTCCACGTTCGCCAGCAGCCACGCCATCTTCGAGCCCGAGAAATAGGTCGCCAGCGGCAGCCCGGTCTTGGCCCGGAACCGGTCGGCCCCCAGCGGACTGTCGGCGGCCAGCGCCCGGCAGGCCGCGTCCGTCCGGGTGTCCTGCCAGACGATCGCGTTGTGCAGCGGCTGCCCGGTGCGGCGGTCCCACGCCACCACCGTCTCCCGCTGGTTGGTGATGCCGACGGCGGCCAGGTGCTCCGGGGCCAGCCCGGCCAGCCCCAGCGCCTCCCCGACCACGTGCTGCACCCCGCGCCAGATCTCCGCCGCGTCGTGCTCCACCCAGCCCGGCGCCGGGAAGATCTGCCGGTGCTCCCGCTGCGCCATCGCCACCGGCCGCCCGGACGCGTCGAAGACGATGCACCGGGAGCTGGTCGTGCCCTGGTCGATAGCGGCGATGTGTCCGGCCACGCCGGCAGCGGAGGTAGTCACGGCCCACATCGTGCCGCATGCCGCACCCCCACAGTGCCGCATGCCACACGGCTCCTGCACGACAGGCGCAGAGCACTGCTCTAAGGTCGGCTATGACGCAGATATGAACACGTTCCAGTTTCGTTGGGAGCCTTAGACGTGAGCGCACCGCACATCGGTTACGCCGCCATGTTGGAGCAGTTCGGCCCGGTGGAGGTCACCGAGTACTCGGCGCTGGCCGAGCAGCACGGGTTCACCGGCACGATGGCCGCGGACCACTTCCAGCCCTGGGTCCCGCAGCAGGGCCAGGCCCCGTTCGTGTGGAACGTGCTGACCGCCATCGGCGCGAAGACCGGCACCGACCTCGGCCCCGGCGTGACCTGCCCCTCGTTCCGCATGCACCCCGCCATGATCGCCCAGGCCTCGGCGACGCTGGAGGCGATGTACCCGGGCCGGCACTGGCTGGGCCTGGGCTCCGGCGAGGCGCTGAACGAGCACATCGTCGGCGGGTACTGGCCCGAGGCCCCGACCCGGGTGGCGATGATGTTCGAGGCCATCGAGGTCATCAACAAGCTGTTCACCGGCAAGGACGTGAAGCACTCCGGCAAGTACTTCACCCTGGAGACCACCCGGCTGTGGACCATGCCGGAGGCCGCGCCGCCGATCTACATCGCCGCCGCCGGCCCCTACACCTCCCGCAAGACCGGCGAGCTGGCCGACGGCATCATCACTCCGGGCGCCGCGCACTCCAAGGTCTCCGGCGTGTTCGAGAACTTCGCCGCCGGCGCCCGCAAGGCCGGCAAGGACCCGGACACCATGCCGAAGATCCTCCAGCTGCACCTGTCCTGGGCCCCGACCGACGAGGAGGCCCTGGCCAACGCGGTCACCGAGTGGCCCAACGGCGGCATGAAGTTCCCCAAGCAGGACATCCGCTCGCCCTTCGACTTCGAGCAGATGGCCAAGCTCGTCCGTCCGGAGGACTTCGAGGGCCGCATGGTCATCTCCTCCGACCCCGACGTGCACCGCGCCAGCATCCAGGCGTTCCTGGACCTCGGTGTGGACCGCGTCTACCTGCACAACGTCGGACGCAACCAGACCGAGTGGATCGAGGTCTTCGGACGCGAGGTGCTGCCCAAGCTGCACCGCTGAGCCGGTCCCCGCTCCCGAGCCCGAACCCGGACCCGGTCCCCGCTGCGTGCGGGGGCCGGGTCCGATCGCTTCCGCCGGGCAGCGGCGGGACAGCCGCTGGACAAGCGGCGGACTTTGCCCGGCCTTCCGTATCGCCCGTTCGAGGGAACCAGGGGGCTCGGGCCCGGCGTGGCGCACCGGGGCGGCAGCACACTGATCGTCGGATCCGCACCCCGACGGGTGCGTGGCAGATGGGAGGTGGGGGCGCGTGGCGACCCGGCACAGGAAAACCGGCCCCATACGCAAGGCCGCCGAGACGCTTCTGGGCGGGGCCGCCGGAATCGGGGCGGTCACGGCGGTGGCCACCGCGCTGCACGCCGGGGCCGGGCCGACGGTGGTGGCCGGATCGCCGGTCCGGACGGCGCCGGTGACGTCCGGCTCGGTGGCGTCGGGCTCGGTGGCGTCCGATTCGCCGGCGTCCGGCGAGGACGGCTCGGCGGCGACGGCCGTGGTCACGCCGGACCCGGTCGGGGCGGCTACCGCGGCGCCGTCGACCCCGGCGCAGGGCGCTGTCACCGACACCGCGCCGCGGATACAGGACGCGCCGACGCATCACAGCACCGCGCAGCAATCGGCGCCGACCTCGGCCGGGGCGCCGGCGGCCGGGTCCCCGCCGCACGGCAACGGACCGCTCTCCTCCGCACCGCCGAGCCAGGCGACCTCGGCACCGCAGCCGGATCCGCGCAGCCGGCCGAGCACGCCGCCGGGCCCGGAGCCGACGACGCCGACGGCCGCGCCGAGCGTGCCGGGTGCGCCGGGTGCGCCGGGCACGCCGACGGCTTCGGCTCCTGCTTCGGCGCCGCCGGAAGTGCCACCACCGGTGTCGACGCCAGTGTCGACGCCGGCGCCGTCCGCGCCTTCGCAGCCGGTCAAGCCGGGGCCGCGGGGCCAGGACGGCCCGGGAGGCACGAGCGGAAGTGGGGGTGGAGGAGGCGGGGAAGGCGGACTCGGCGGACTGCTCGGCGGGGTCCTGGGAACGCTCGGCAGCGCGGTGGGGACGGTGCTGGGCGGGCTCGGGCGGCATTGAGTCGGGTGACGCGTCGAGCGGGTGACACCGAGGGGGATGGCATCGGCTCGGGGCGGCGGCTCTGGGCGGCATTGGCTCAGGGCGGCATCGGCTCGGGCGACATTGGCTCAGGGCGGCGGCGACAACCACATCAAGTCCGCCTTGAGCTCGTCGTCACCGACGGTGCCCGGACCACCCGGCGCACCGTCGGCGGTCGGCCGCCGGGCCGCCGGAACCCGTCGCGCACCGCCGCCGCGACGTCATCCGGCACTGATTCGACCGATTGCGGCCCCATAGGGCAGGATGTGCTCTGATGCGCGACGGCCTCGGCCGATTCCCGGCGGTGCGCACCGCCGCCGAGGGCGGCCGGACTCCCGTCGGCGCACCCGGGGATATCAGGTGTTTGTCAGACTTCTCGGGAGGGAACCACCGCCCCGGGCCCTACGGTACGTACGTCAGTTCGCACGGCGTCCCGTCGAAGAGGCATCCGGCCGGCGCGACCAGGGTGCCGTCGAAGCCGAATCCGAACGTGACAGCGGCGCCGGCGGCCAGGGCCGGGCGCCACGCCGCCGGCGTGACGGTCACCACGTCGCCGCTCATCGCGGTCTCGCCGGTGTCCGTGGGCTGATGCAGGGTGGCGCCGGTGACCTGGAACGTCAGGTGCCAGTCGGTCAGCGGTACCGCGCCGGTATTGGTGACCGTCACGGCGGCGCGATAGCCCTCGCCCCAATGACTGGTTACCTTGAACTGCACAAGTGCGGAGGCTGAGATAGGAGCGGAGGATGCGGCGGCGGGCGGAACGGCCGGCGGGGCCGGCGACGAGCGGCTCGAACGCTGCCCCGGCGCGCCCTGGGCCGACCCCGGCCCCGGCTGTCCCTGCGATCCCGGCCGGCCCTGCTGCCCCGGCCGCGACTGCTGTCCGGAGCGCGCGGACGGCGACGTCGGCCCCGGCGTCGGCGACGCCGCCGACGACCCCTGCGGCACCGATCCGGCCGACCCGGCGCCACCCGGCACCCCCGCGGCCGCCGTCCGGCCCCCGTCCGCCGGAGCGCACACCGCTCCGCAGTCCGCGGACGCCGACCCCGGCGTCCCCACCGCACCCAGCCGCCCGGCGGCCAGCAACCCCGCACACCCGGCCGCCACGACCAACGCCGCGGCCACGGTCAGCCGGACCGTTCCTCGGTACCAGCCACCGCGGACCTCGGCCGGATCCTCGTCTTCGGGGTCGGGTTCAGCTCCGGATCCGGAGCTGGAGCCAGGTCCAGACCCGTTCCCAGAGCCGGTCCCAGAGCCAGATCCGACTCCAGATCCGGCTCCAGCTCCGATCCCGGTTCCGGCTCCAGATCCGACTCGAGATCCGGCTCCAGCTCCGGATCCGATCCCAGATCCGGCTCCGGATCCGGCTCCGGTCCCAGCTCCAGGCCCGGAGTCAGATCCGAACCCGGTCCCAGGGCCGGGTCCAGAACCAGGTCCGGATCCAGAACCGGTCCCGGCACCGTTTCCGCTTCCGGCTCCCGCTCCGGCTCCGCTTCTTGCTCCGGCTCCGCTTCCCGCTCCGGCTTCCGCTCCGATCCGGGTCTCGACCGTGGCCTGCGCCCCGACCCCGAGCCGAAGCTCGGTGGTCGTCTCGACCGCGCGGTCGTCACCGTCATGGTCACCGCCACCGCTGCCGCCCGCCGCTCCCGCCTCGCCCATGGCCGTGCCCGGGGTGGTGGTCGTGTGCTCGCCCACTGCGCTCCGCTCCCGCTCCGTCCACCCTCGTGCCGCCCGCCGGCCGGCCGTGCCGTTCAAGGCCGCGAATCCCGGTGCCCCAAATCCCGCCGCATATCCCAGTGCTGCCCGTCCCCGCGCCTTCTATCTCAGCCCGGCGCCTCCCGGCGCCGGCCCGGCCCGGCCGGCATGACCCGCGACCCGCGCCGGTCCCGGCCCGGCTTGGCGGCATTGCCGCGATTGCCGGCCGATCGTGCCCCGATCGTGGGCAAAAGCTATCGCCCCGGCCCGGTCCGGGCACAACACCCGTGGCAGCGTCCCAGGTGAGGCGGCCTCCGGCCGGAAGCCCGGCGCCGCGCCGGATGGGGCAAACGACCGCGCCGGGTGAGGAAGTGTCGGCATGATTGTGTCTGGGCCCCCGCCGGGGGCCGCACGGACCACCCACAGGACGGCGGGAATGGCGTCGGCGTTCGACCTCTCCGGTTTCTCGGTCACCGACATGGTCGTCGCCTCCGGGGAGCTGCGTGCGGCCACGGCCGGCGCGGCCACCATGGAGGAGGGCTCGGCCGCCATCGTCGACTGGCTGCGCCGAGCCTTCACCGACCCGGCCACCGGCCGGCCGGCCTTCGCGCTGGCCCGCATGTTCCACACCGTCACCTGGGACCGCCTCACTCCGGACCTGCACAGCTACATCGCCACCCGGGACCCGGCGGCGGCCGCCAACGACGACGGCCTGCCCTACCTGACGCTGCTGGCCACCTCCGGCGACCATCCGCACTGGGCGGACCGCCGCAACTCCCGCGACCACCAGGCCATCCCGCTGTCCGCCTCGGACGTGGTGCGGCGCGCGCCGCTGGCGCTCGCCCTGCTGGACCGGCTGCTGGGCCTGCAGCCGCCCCCGGAGCCGGCGGCCCCGCCGGCACCACGGTCGCCCGGCCCGCACGGTTCGAACGGCGCCGGAGGCGGGGGCGCGGGCGGCGGCGCCAGCGGAGGCGCCGGCGGCGAGCAAAGCCCGGGCCTGTCGGCACGGCTGCGCGACCGGTTCGACGTCTTCCACGTACCCGAGGCCCTGGGCAGCCCCTACGTCCCGACGCCGGAGTTCGTCCGCGACTACCAGATCCGGTCGGCGATAGCGCTGGGCGCGGTGCTGGACTCCGGCGGCCCGGAGCATCCCGACCTGCCGGGCGTGCGCAACACGTCCCTCTACACGGCCCTGCTGTACTCGCGGGTCCGGATCCCGGCCGAGACCGCGGCCCACTTCCGGACGCTGGCGGCGGCGATCCGGCTGGCGCTGACGCCGCTGCTGGGCTCGCCGCTGTTCGCACCGACACCGCCGGGCGTGGGCACGGCGTCGGGGCATCAGCTGTTCGGCGCGCGCAATGGCAACGGCACCAGCAACGGCAACGGCGCCGGGCCGGGCGCCTCCGGTCCCGGCGCGTCCGCGCCCGGCGGGCCCGGGAGCGGGGTGGCCACCGCGCCCGGCGGCAACGGCGTCCCGCCCGGGGCGACGGCCGGGAACGGGAACGGAACGGGCAACGGAAGCGGCAACGGCGCCGGGCCCCGGCCCTCGGTGACCCTGCTCCCGCAGCAGGCGGCCCCGCCGCCGTCCTCCATGGCCGCCAGCCCGGGCGACGGCAACGCCGCGGCCCAGGCCGCCGAGGCCGAGCTGCGCGCCTCGCAGCGGCGGCTGACGCAGGAGACGCGGATCGTCGAGACCCTCTACATGATCGGCCAGTCGCTGGCCCGGGAGCTCGACACCCGCAAGATCGCCAAGCTCGCCACCGACGCCGCGACCACCGCGATCGACGCCGAGTTCGGGACCTGCTTCTACTCGCTGGTGTCCACCGACGGGCAGGCGCAAACCCGGTTCGTGCTGGCCGGCAAGATCCCGGCCGAGCGGTTCGAGTCGCTCCCGATGCCCCGGCCGACGCCGCTGGTCGGCGCGGTCTTCCCGGGCACGGCGCCGATCCGCTGCGCGGACGTCACCACCGACTCCCGGTACGGGCAGCGCGCGCCGTTCCACGGCCTGCCACCGGGGCACCCGCCGGTGAAGTCGTTCCTGGCGCTGCCGATCACCACGATCAGCGGCACGGTGCTGGGCTCGATGTACTTCGGGCACTCCGAGTCCGGCCGGTTCACCGAGCGCGACGAGCAGATCGTCAAGGGCATCGCGGCGCAGGCCGCCTCGGCGATGGACAACGCGCGGCTCTACCGGCAGGAGCGGGAGACCGCGGTCGAGCTCCAGAACTCGCTGCTGCCGGCTTCGCCGCCGCAGGTCGCCGAGCTGGAGATCGCCTTCACCTACCTGCCCGGAGCGCAGGGCACGCAGGTCGGCGGCGACTGGTTCGACGTGATCCCGCTGGCCGGCGGCCGGGTGGCGCTGGTGATCGGCGACGTGATGGGCCGCGGCATCCGGGCCGCGGCGATCATGGGCCAGCTGCGGACCGCGGTGCGCGCCTACGCGGTGATGGACCTGCCGCCGGGCCAGATCATGCACCTGCTGAACCGGCTGGTGTGCACGATGTCCTCGTCCTCGGCCCCGCCGAGCGGCGCCCTGGGCGCGACCGGCACGCACAACGCCTCCGGCGCCCTGGCCGCCTTCGACGACGGTATCGGCGAGCAGATCGCAACTTGCGTCTACGCCGTCTACGACCCCGCCGAGGAGGCCCTGACCTGGGCCAGCGCCGGGCACATGCCGCCGGCGGTGATCACCGCGGCGGGCACCGCGCACCTGATGGAGGACGACCTCGGCATGCCGCTGGGCATCGACGAGGCGGTGTTCGAGGAGAAGGTGCAGACCCTCCCGGCCGGGACCCGGCTGCTGCTCTACACCGACGGCCTGGTCGAGTGCCACAACGCGCCGCTGTCCGAGCGCCTGGCCCGACTGGCCACGGAGCTGGTCCGCGAGGACGACACGCCGGTCGGCTCCGGCCTGCCGGGGGCCCGGCGCGCCCCGGGCGAGCCGGAGACGGTGCAGCGCACCTGCGACCGGCTGCTCCACGCGATGCTGTCCGGCGACGAGCACGACGACGTGGCCCTGCTCATGGTCCGCACCCGCCCGACCCGCATCCGCAAGGCGTCGCTGGACCTGGACCCGGACCCGATGGCCGCCCGGGCAGCCCGCCGCTTCGTGACCGCCACACTCGCCGAGTGGCACCTGGAGCACCTCTCCGACGACGTGCTGTCGGTGGTGACCGAACTGGTCACGAACGCCACCCAGCACGCGGCCACCACCAGCCAGCTGGCCCTCCGCTCGCACCCGGGCCGCCTGATGGTCGAGGTCGCCGACCGCGACGGCCGGATCCCCCGCCCGGCGGTGACGCAGGTGATGGACGAGCGACACCGCGGCCTGCTGATAGTCGGACAACTGTCGCAGCGCTGGGGCGTGCGGCCGACGGACCGCGGAAAGATCGTGTGGGCGGAGATGTCGGCGGACGGGTAGGGCGGGCTGAAGCAGGCGGGCTTCAGCAGGCGGGCCGGCCGGTCCTGCTGGCCGGACTCGCCAGCCCGGGTGTCAGGTTGGCCGGAACAGCCGGACTGGCCCGACTGGCCGAAGTGGCACGCTGGCCACGGCCGGGCTGGCTGGCTGGCTGGTCAGACTGGTCAGGTCAGGTGGTTAGATCGGTCAGGTTGGCCGGAGTCGCCAGCCTGGCCAAGGGCCCTGCTGACCGACCTACAGCAGCGGCCTCAGCGCTTCTCGCACCCGCCGCTCCACCACCGCCAGCGCCAAGTTCGCGTCCTCGCGGGCGAACGGCGCGCCTTCCCGGTCCACCAGCGGCGCGGGAGTCCAGGGGCCGGCCCCAGCGGCCGTCGCCGGATTCCCGGCTCCCCCAGCCACCGCGAGTTCGCGCAGCGAGGTGCGCGCGCCCTCCGCGACGGGCAGGCCGCGCGCGGCGGCGCGATCCAGCACCGCGCGCCGATGCCGCCGTCGCAGCGGGTCGGCGGCGACCGCGACGGCCGCCGCAGGAGCGCCGAACAGCAGCCGAGGCAGCGTCGCGGCGGCGTACCAGGCCTCCAGGAGCGCCGCGGCCAGTCCCAGCCGCGGCAGGCGGTCCACGCCCCGGTACGCGGCCGCGACCGGCTCCAGCACCAGGCCGTGCACCTCGACCAGGGCCAGTCCGGGCGCCGAGGAGGCGGACAGGTAGGCGGTCACGACCGTCTCGGCCGGGTCGGACAGGATGCGGAAGCGGCGGAAGACCCGGGGTGCGGCGGCGCCGCGCGGCGAGGGCAGCAGCCGCAGCGAGGCGTCGGTGGTCTGGCCGACGGCCAGCACCGGGCCGGTGGCGACGACGAAGTCGTCCCACACCACCGCGTCCAGCAGCCCCTCGGGGCCCAGCCCCGGGACGCCGGCCGCCAGCGCGTCGGTGACCCGCTCGATCATGTCCTGGACGTCGTAGCGGATCGGGCCGGTCTCCAGCAGCCAGCGGCGGCGCAGCACCTGGCGCCCGGAGCCGGCGAACGGCCGCGCCGGGTCGGCGAGCACCTGCCGGTCGGAGGCGTCGCGGGCGGCGAGCTCGGCCAGCGCGCGGCGGGCCCACACGGTCTCGGTGGTCACCCACCGGTGCGTGGCGAAGCGGTCCCGGCGCAGGCGGTCGACCAGCACGTGCCGGGCCGCGACGCGCTCGACGAACACGATGGACCACGCGGTGCCGGCGGCGGCCAGCGGCACGAACAGCCACGCCACCCACGGGGAGCCCGGGCCGACGTTCCGCAGGTGGTCGGCGACGTGGATCCCGAACGGGTGCGCCAGCCCGGCGGCGGTCAACAGGAAGGCGCCGCCGCACGCGCCCCACAGCAGCGCGGCGAAGCGCGCCATCGGCATCACCGAGGCGGAGCGCGGGCCCCGCGGCTCGGAGGACGGCGCGCCGTAGGGCTGCGGACCGGGCCCGACACCGGCGCCGGACAGCAGCAGCCGCAGACCGGCGCCCCACAGCAGCCAGGCCGCGACCGTCCACACCGACACCAGCAGCGCCACGAAGACGAGCGCGACCAGCGCCGTGTCCCGATGCAGCCGGCGGGCGCGGGCGGCCAGGCAGTGCCGCAGCACCAGGATCTCGTCGACGCCGGCCGACGGCGCCGGGGCCCGGCCGTCGTCGAAGACGAACTCCCGCAGGGCCCGGCGGGCGAATGCGGCGTCGACGTGCGCGGCGGCGCACAGGTAGCGGGTCGCCTCGTCGCCGGGGGCGGGGGCGTCCCAGGTCAGCGGGGTGGTGCGGGGGGCCGAGGCGGCAGCCGCCGCGCCGACCGGCACCCGCGGGCTCGGCGGTATGAAGCCGTAGGAGGCCGAGCCGCCGGACGCCGAGCCGAGTCCGCCGGCGGCACGGATCTCGGACGCGAGCTCCGCATCGCTCTTGACGCCGTCCTCCACCCCGGTCTCGCCGTAGCTGGAATCGCCGTAGCTGGAATCGCCGTAGTCGGAATCATCGCCGAACTCGCCGCCGGAATCGCCGCCGGAGCCGGAACCGGGCTCGCCGGAATCGCCGGCATCGCCGCCGGAGCGCCGCCCGCCCGAGCCGCCGAACAACACCTCGTTGAGGATGTCCGAGGCCCGTCGTAACCGGCTCTCGCGCGGCGGGCCAACGCCACCAGCGCCACCGCCGCCGTCCTCAGCGCCGGTCCCTGAGCCGTGCTCGGCGGCGCCGTCGCCCCCGGCCGCCCCGGAACCGTCAGCCGCCCGGTCCGCCGCCTTCAAACGCGCTCTCCCCACGACTCGCCGCACCTGTGCGCCACCAGCAAACCATCTGATCGCGCTCCCCGGGCGGCGATCGCATCAGAGTATGGACTCCACGCCGGGCTCCGCACGCCGCCACGCGCTCTTTGACTAAGTTGTGACCCGGAGGCTTGCGATACTGGCCGCCATGTCCCCACGCACCGCCCGGCACCCGTACCTGGACCACCGCGGTCCGATCCCGTTCGCCCACCGCGGCGGCGCGGCCGGACCGGCCGGCGAGAACACCCTGGCCGCCTTCCGGCTCGCCGTGCAGGCCGGCTACCGCTACCTGGAGACGGACGTCCACGCCACCTCCGACGGCGTGCTGCTGGCCTTCCACGACCGCCGCCTGCAACGGGTGACCGACAGCCGGGGCCGGATCAGCGCGATGAGCGCCGCCGAGATCGCCAAGGCCCGGATCGGGGACGAGCCGATCCCGACCATGGCCGAGCTGCTGGCCGAGTTCCCGCGGGCCCGGTTCAACATCGACGTCAAGGAGCCCAACACCGTCGAGCCGCTGGCCGCGCTGCTGAAGCAGGCCGACGCGCTGGAGCGGGTCTGCGTCAGCTCCTTCTCCGACGCCCGCCTGGCCACCGTCCGCGAGCTGCTCGGACCGGAGGTGTGCACCAGCGCCGGGCCGCGCGAGGCCTGGCGGATGTGGCGGGCCTCGCGGCGGCTCAAGCCCGGCGAGGCCCCCGACGCCGCCGCGCTGCCGCAGCTCGCGGCCGACTGCTTGCAGCTGCCCCCGGCGCTGGGCAGGATCGTCGTGGTCGACGAGCGGCTGCTGGCGGCGGCGCACGCCGCCGGGGTGCCGGTGCACGTGTGGACCATCAACGACGACACCGAGATGGACCGCTTGCTCGACCTCGGCGCGGACGGCATCATGACCGACCGGCTCGACACCTTGAAGACCGTGCTCACGAAACGAGGAAACTGGTCCTGATGCCGATCGACGACACCGCCAGGACCAGCCTCGCCACCGCCGACCCGTCCCCCGAATCCCCGGACCCGGCACAGCTCTCCCGCCGCAAAGGCTGGTACCGCTACGCCTGGGGCGCCCACGCGTTCCCCACCACCGTGACCGCGGTCTTCCTCGGCCCCTACCTCACCGACATCGCCCAGAACGCCGCCGGGGGCGAGAAGCACTTCCTGCACCTGGCGGGCCTGAGCATCCGCGCCGAGTCCTTCTACCCCTTCGCGGTCACCGCCGCCGCCCTGCTCCAGGCCTCGATCCTGCCGCTGATCGGCGCCGCCGCCGACCGCAGCGGCCGCACCCGGACCTACCTCACCGCCGCGATGACCCTGGGCGTGACCGCGACGCTGCTGTTCTACACCGTCTCCGGCGGCGCCTACCTGTGGGGCGGAGCCCTGTTCCTGGCCGCCTCGCTGGGCTACTCCACCGCCAACGTGCTCGCCAACGGCTACCTGCCGACCCTGGCCGACCCCGACGACCGCGACGCGATCAGCTCCAAGGGCTGGGCCATCGGCTACCTGGGCGGAGCGGTCCTGCTGGCCGTCAACCTCGCGATCTACACCGCCCACAAGCCCCTGGGCCTGTCCGAAGGGCATGCGGCCCGGGTGGCCCTGGCCTCGGCGGGCCTGTGGTGGCTGGTGTTCGGCACCGCCGGCATCCGCCGCCTGACCGCCGGCACCTCCCGCCTCCCAGCAACCCAACGCCCCGAGTCCGGCACCGGCTACCGGCAGCTCGGGCGCACCCTGGCCGCCCTGGCCCGCAACCGCAACGCCCTCCTGTTCCTGCTCGCGTACATGTCCTACAACGAGGGCGTCCAGACGGTCATCTCCTTCGCCTCCACCTACGGGAACAAGCAGCTCGGACTGGGCAAGTCCGTCATGGCCTCAGCGATCCTCCTGGTCCAGTTCGTCGCCTTCGGCGGCGCCCTCTGGATGGGCCGCCTGGCCGCCCGCCACGGCACCCGCCGCACCATCGCCGGCTCCCTGCTGGTCTGGATCGCCCTCCTGGTGGCCGCCTACTCCATGACCAAGGGCGCGGCCTGGCAGTTCTACGTCCTGGGCTGCGGCATCGGCCTGGTCCTGGGCGGCACCCAAGCGCTGTCCCGCTCCCTGTTCGCCCAGATCATCCCCGCCGGCCAGGAGAGCGAGTACTTCGGCCTCTACGAGGTCAGCCAGAACGGCGTGGCCTGGATCGGCTCCCTGACCGTGGCCCTGGCCATCCAGTTCACCGACTCCTACCGCACCGCCATCATCTCCCTGGTCGCCTTCTTCGCCCTGGGCCTGCTCCTCCTGGCCCGCACCGACCTCAGAACGGCCATCCGCACCGCCGGCAACCAGGTCCCCGACCGGCTCTAGCCCCCATAACACTGTGTGACGAATCCCACGTCCCACTACTCCTATCAGCCGACAGGCAACGTTTGCCCGTTTTTGCCCGGTGGAACCCATCCGTGGGAGGCTCGTGGAGCACACCCACCCACGCCAGCGGCCCGGTCCGCCCGACCCGGTCCGGAACAAAACGTGCGCCGCGACGCGTTGTGACCGGGTGAGACCGTCTGGAGGGAACACCAATGAGCGAGCGGGCACTGCGCGGGACGCGCCTGGGCGCGACCAGCTATGAAAGCGACGCGGGGATCGACTTCGCCCCCCGCCAGGACATCGAGTACGTGTGCCCGAACGAGCACCGCTTCATCATGCCGTTCTCCGTCGAGGCCGACGTACCCCCCACCTGGGAGTGCAAAGTCTGCGGCGCCGTCGCCCTCCTGGTCGACGGAGCCCCCCCGGAGGAAAAAGCCGGCAAGCCGGCCCGCACCCACTGGGACATGCTGATGGAACGCCGCACCGTGGCCGACCTCGAAGAAGTCCTGGCCGAACGCCTCGCCGTCCTCCGCGACGGCGGCATCGGCGGCAGCACCGAACTCAGCCGCCCGGCCCCCGCCCGCACCATCGCGGGCCGAGCCAAGAAATCAGCAGCCGCAGCCAAGGCCTCCGCAGTCAAAGCCCCGGCCTCCCCCGCCGGCAAGCCCAAGACAGCGACAGCCCGCCCGGCCACCCGCAAAACAGCAGCCCACGCCGACTGACGAACGCACAACCGCAGGCTGATCCACCTCCACCCAAGCAGCAACGCGACTCGACTGCTGAGCAGCGGATCGCCAACACCTGCGCACACCACCGATGTCCTATTGAGGCACGACTCAGCCGCGCACAGAACCAGGAACTACGACTACAGTAGGACGAGCGCCACCCACCACCAGGGGGCGCCCACAGACCCCGAGCCGCACCGCATCCCCCCGACGGTGCGGCTCGGGCTTTTTCATGTCAACGCTCGACGACACACACGAGGCGGCGATGCCACCAACGATCGCCCACTGGTAACAACCATGCTCAACGCCGCCAGCACCAGACCAGTCGCCCTGCCATCACAACCGGCAACGGCAAGCAAAACAAGACCGGCCAGCATTACAAGCGGCAGCGGCCAGCAAAACCGGTCAGCATTGCGACCAAGCGCCCCGCCACAATCTCAACCGGCAGCAGCCAGCAAAACCGGTCACTATCGCAAAGGGTCGCCGCACCACCTTCACAACCGGCGGCGGCTGGCAAAACTGGTCGACATCACAACCGGTCGCCCCGGTTTTTGCTTTGCCCAAAAGTTAGGTCTTCGGTTCCGGTCTTTCCGTCGCGTCGGCGGGCGTAGCCAATCGCGCCGCTCAGGCGGTGTCAAGGCTCGCATGAGCTGGGGCACAAGCCTGAAGGGTCGCCTTGATACCGCCTGGGCGGTGTGATTCCTTCAGGCGACGATGCGACGGAAAGACCGGAACCGAAACCGGAACCACAGCGCTAAGGCAAGGTAACCGCCTGGCCCACTCTTTCCAGAGCGAGGCCCTCCCCGGAGGGGCCGCCGGAGGCGCAGTTGACTTTGATCTGGCTTTTGATCTGGGGTTTCCCCACCCCCGCAACAGCTCTCGGAGATCGACAGCACCACCCACCCAAGGACCGCAACAGACCAGTCAGCACTGTGGCCGAAGGTCGTAATAAAAGCCTTTACCCCCACCAGCAGCCGCACCCTTCAACCCCATCACAGCCCCCTGATTTCCCCTACTCCCCCTCCTTGCGCATCGCCGCCACACGATTACCGTGAGCATTGACGAGCCTGTGACATGGGACGCACGGCGTTGACACCCCACTCGAAAGGTCGCGCACTCATGACTGAAATCGAACAGCTGCCCGACCTCCCCACCTTGCCCTTCCCCAGCCCCTCCCTCAGCCCCCCCACCGAATACGCTACCCTCCGCGCCACCTGCCCCCTCGCCCCCGTCCGCCTCCCCAGCGGCGACCCCGCGATCCTCCTCCTCAAATACCGCGACGTCGCCGCCGCCATGGCCGACCCCCGCATGTCCCACAACCTCACCGGCCCCGACGCGCCGCGCATGACCGCCGAGCCGAGCTTCCTCCAGGACCCGGACATCCTCCTCAACAAGGACGGCGAGGACCACCTCCGCATCCGCCGCATCGTCGCCAGCGCCTTCACCCCGCGCCGCATCGAGCGTTGGAAGCCCGCGATCGAGCGCGTCGCCAACGAGCTCGTCGACGCGATGGAGAAGACCGGTCCCCCCGCCGACCTCGTCTCGGACTACTGCTTCGCGCTCCCCGTCCGCATCATCTGCCGCCTCCTCGGCGTCCCCGACGACGACGTCCTCCGCTTCCGCGTCTGGTCCAACGCCTTCGCCGCCGCCGCGCGCATGGAGCCCGAGGAACGCGTAACGCACATCGGCGCCTTCCTCGGCTACATGACCGAGCTGATCGCGGCCAAGCGCGCCGAGCCCGGCGAGGACCTCATCGACGACCTGATCACCGCCCGCGACGGCGCGGACCGCCTCACCGAGCCCGAACTCCTCAGCATGGCCACCGGCCTCATCGCCGCCGGCAACGAGACCACCTCCACCGCGCTCAGCCGCTTCCTCGTCGAACTCCACGAGAACGACCGCCGACTGTGGACCCAGCTCCTCGACCACCCCGACCTCCTCCCCGGCGCGGTCGACGAACTCCTCCGCTTCACCGGCCTGAGCAACAGCACCCTGCTACGCCTCACCGTCGAGGACGTCGAGCTGCCCTCCGGCACCGTCAAAGCCGGCCAAGCGGTCGCGATCGCCGGCAACTGCGCCATGCGCGACCCCGAGGCCTACCCGGACCCGGACACCGTCCGCTTCGACCGGGACGCGCCTCCCACCCTGATCTTCGGCGGCGGCCCGCACTACTGCCTGGGCGCCCACCTCGCCAAAGCGGAGCTGAACATCGGCCTCGGCACGCTCCTCAAGCGGCTGCCCACGCTGCGGCTCACCGCCGGCCGCGACGAACTGGAGTTCAGCGGCGGCGAGATCGTCGACTCGATCCTGTCTCTGCCCGCCACCTGGTAACGCCCGAGCTCGCCGACCTCCAGACAGGCATCCAGGTAAACAGCCATATAAACGTCCACGTGGGCAGGCGCATGTTCGCCCACGTGGACGTTTCTTGCTGCCGCCACGCCCTTTGACAGCGCACACCAGCCCTGATCGGTACGATCGACGTCGCCAGAAGAGGTGGGCCATCACGAGGAGGCGGCCATCGACACGCCAGTGCAGCGCCGATCCGGAGCAGAGCCCGCGCCCGAACCGCCCCAGTCGGCGCCCAAGCCACGACGGCCACGCCAACCGGTCTCTCAGGCGGCTCCGGCTCCGGCTCCAGCTCCGGCCGCCAACCCGGCGCAGAATCCTCCGACCCAATCGCCGCCCAAGCCACGACGGCCACGCCAACCCGACGCCCAGTCAGCCTCAACCGCGAAGTCGGACCCAACCTCGAAGTCGGCCCCGGCCCTCAGCCCAACCCCAACCTCGAAATCAAAGTCGACTGCGGCTCCCAGCCCAACCCAGAACCCTCCGCCCCAGTCACCGCCCAAAGCGCGCGCATCGGCCCGAACCTCGAAGTCAACTCCAGCTCCCGACCCAGCCCCAACCCCAAAGCCAACCCGCAAGTCATCAACCCCGCCTCTCAACCCAGCCCCCGAACCGCAACCGCAACCGCAACCGCAACCCGATCCCACCCCCCACCCCCACCCC
>NZ_BAAAQN010000036.1:0-123955 GCF_039531695.1 Catenulispora yoronensis | reverse complement strand
TCGTATGGCTTCGAGAACCTCGATCATCAGGGTCCGTGCCCGCTTTCATCAAGACTCTGCGAAAATCACACCGGCCACGCCCCAGGCCGACAAACTCGTACCACCAGACGAGAACGCAGAAGCCCTGGTACCGCCGACCAGGTGTCAAGTTCATGCAAGCGCAACCGCAGCGCTAGGACAACAAGGTTCCGGCATGGACTTGATACCTGGGCGGCGGTGCTGTACCCGTAGGGCTGCCGACGTGACCGAGGGGAACAAACCCCCACCTCACCAACCGCCAGCGCAGGGACTAGCCAGACCCACCTATGGAGCTGGCGCCAGTTCTCCGAGGGATCCGAGGCCCTCGCCGGAGGCGCCTGCCTTACCCAGCTCTTGACTTTGACTTTTACTCTCAAGATTTTGTCTTATGGCCCACCACCACCGGGCCAGCGACGGCCGTCCCTCCCACCGCCGCCCGCCGCCAGCCCAGATCAAAACACCACCTCAGCCCCGCCTCGCCCCGCCCTACTCAGGCAGCTCAAGGAACGGCCGGACCTCGACAGCGGACCACTGTGCGTCGGGGATCAAGGCGGCGAGCTCGATGGCGCGGTCCTTGCTCGCTACGTCGAAGACGTAGTAGCCACCGAAGAACTCCTCCGCCTCCACCAGGGGGCCGTCGGAGGCGACCGTCTCGCCGTCGCGGACGCGGACCACCGTCGTCTGGGCCGGCTCGGCGAGCGGTTGCATGGTCACGAACTCGCCGGCGGTCTGGGTGGCCTCGATCAGGCGTCCGTGGGCCGCGCCGACCTCGGCCTGCTGCTCCTCGGTCAGTGCCGCGTTGGCCTTGGGGTTCAGGATGATCATCAGCATGTACTTCACAGTTCGGCTCCTCACGATCGGCGCCCGGCTTGGACGCTCCCATCCGTAGGTCGGAGCCGTCGGGGGGAATCGGACATCGCGCGCCGAGGTATCTGGCCGCCCCCTTCGACACCCGAGACGCTCCGGTCCCGGGTGCCTCAGGCGTAGCGCCTCACCGGAACGGCGACGCCATCGCCTCGACAGTCAATCGCTCCGGCACGGCCGCGGCGGGCTGGGGCAGTACCCCGCCGTCCAGTTCCGGTAGCGCTACCAGTACCGGCAGGTCCAGGGGGCCGACCGGGTGTAGTCCCAGGTCCACCTCGACGACGCCGTGGCGTACGCGTACCGGATCGGCGGCGCCGACGAAGAGGGGTTTGCGGACCCAAGGACGCGGATCGACGCCGCTGAGCGCCACCGCCGCACCGCGGATGTACCACTGGCCGTCGGGGATGCCGGGCAAGCGGTACATGCCCGGGGCGTCGAGGACGTCGCAGGCCGCGGGCATGCCCTGCGCGATGGGGGAATCGAAGGCTCCGACGTAGACACGCAGGGGCGTTCCCATCGCGCTGCGCGGCATGGTGAGCAGACCGCGGACGGCGCCGTCGGCTCCGGGCACCGGGGCGGCCAGCGGGGCGGGGATGCCGATCCGGGAGAGTTGACGGTAGCGCGCCGGCGAGACGCCGACGCTCTTGGTGAACCTGCTGGTGAAGGTACCCAGGCTGTTGTATCCGACCTCGTAGGCGATGTCGGTGACGTTGCGTGAGGACTCCAACAGGATGTCCTTCGCTTTGGACAGGCGTACTGCCGCCAGGAACCGGCACGGCGACGTGCCGGTGTACGACCGGAAGATCCGGGAGAAGTGGAACCGGCTCAGGATCGCAGCGTCGGCCAACTCGGACAGGGACAGCGGCTCGTTGTAGCGGTCCCACATCTCGGCGATGGCACGCTCCACCGCAGATTGCATGATCCTCTTTTCCATGGTGATCGGCCGGCCGGTCCCGCGCCGCACCGGCCGCGCGGGGTGCGCGCGGCGCCGGTCACGGGCACGGGCCTGGCCGAGCCTCGATCCTGGTATGCCTACCGGCCCCCGTTCGGCGCGGGTCGCCACCGGCCGTCACATGGGTCATCGCCTGGGTCTTCGTCTTCGCGGCCGTCCTGGGCCGCTGCTGAGGCCGCCGCTCGGGCCGCCGCTGGGGCGGCCGCTCGGGCCGTCATCGGGTCGCCGAAAGGCCGCCCTCCCCGGGTCATCACACAGACAGGAATATAAGGTCTTATTCTCCATCGAAGCGGAACCATATCCGAGCCTTGGGGTAAACCGCAATAGATACACCTTCACGCACAAGGTGCACCGACACGGCGAATACCCACGCATCGTGTTCCCGAACACCGAATCGGGTCAGAGTTCACATCACAGAGCCGTTACGGAGCCCTCGCAGAGCCCTCACACAGCCCCGCGTCCGCCGGTCGCGGACCGGCGGATCACAGCGCCGGGATCCACCCGGCGTGGAAGCCGTGCGGCACCCGCACCGGCAGCCGCACCCGGGCCGCCGGCGCGCCGGTGAAGTCGGCGGTGTCGACGACGACCAGGTCACTGCGGTCGTCGGCGGCGTCGTAGACGAAACTCAGCAGCCAGCCGTCGCCCTCCGGGGCGTCCTCGGAGCGCGCCACGAACACCGCCTCCCCCGCCTGCCGCCCCGGCCCGAACCGGTGGAGCTCGACTCCACCGGTCCACGTGTCATGCCGCACCAGCGCCGGACCGGCCAGGACGCCACCGGTCCCCGAGCACATCGAAACCCCGAACGAGAACCGGTGCGACGCGCCCTTGAACCGCTCGTCAATACGGGGAAACTCCTCAACCGTATCAGCGAGCTGACGTTCTTCGACGAGCCCACGCGCCAGGTCCAGCGACCACCGCCACAGCACCGGCCGCGACTCCCCGGGACTGAGCCGGTCGGCGTCGAAGACCCGCTCGTGCCGGATCACGTCGACGACGATCCCTGATGCGCTTTCGTAAGCGTTCACCGGATGGAACACGTAGCAGGGATCGACGTCGAGCCAACGGACCTCAGCCGTGGACCCGTCGACCGGCAGCACCCCGAGGCGCGCGCCAAGCGCGTCGTCCCACGCATACGGCACCCGGCTACCACCGGCCGCCGCGGCCACGCTGTGCACGACCGGCAGGTCGTAGACCACCGCATGCCGCCCGGTCAACGAGAACGCATGCATCATCGGCGACCGGCCAAGCTCGATCGGCGCGCACCGCCGGACCCGCCCGGCGACGTCGATCGTCAGGTACTGCACGAAATTCCTACCCGGCAGATAGGAAACCGCGTGCAGCTCCCCGGTGACGGCGTCGCGCTCCGGGTGCGCGCACAAACCGTCCGGCAGCGTCTCGTCCAGATCCGACCGGGCGATGGTGTTCAGCTCCGGGCACAGCTCCACCGGCAGCACACCGCCGTCCCCCAGCGCCAGGGTCCGTCCGGCGTGCCGGACGATGTTGTCGTTGGCGTTGTCCGACAGTCCACGGCGCGGTCCGGGCGTCGGCAGCGCACCGAGCGCGCGGCAGACCCGGTCGGTGCGGATCCAGCGGTTGCGGTACCACTCGGCCCGGCCGGAGCGCAGCCGCAGGCCGTGGACCATGGCGTCGCCGGTGAACGCGTGACGCCGGCCGGGACCGCCGGCATCACCGACACCCCCGGACGCCGCCAGCGCATTGGGCCCGATCCGCAACACCGTGCCGTCCAGCTCCGGCGGCAGCACCCCGACGACATCGAGATCGAGGGCGAAGACACTGACTTCCTCGGCGACCGGCCGGTAGCCGCCCCAGTCCGTGGGGCGGGCCAGGCCGGTCGGGGCGGCGGTGCGGGTTCCGGGTCCGCTCATCAGCAGGTCCTGCGATTCATATCAGCGTTACATAACCCCTGTTACATAACTGTGTTATGGCTTATGGTCGAGGCACCTCAGGACTCTGTCAAGGCGGACCGGGAGCACGGATCGGCACGACGAGCCGGGGACCGGCGGACCACAGTTACCGAACGGCGGATGCGAACACTGATGCCCCTTGTCGAAGCCACCTCCACCACCACCCCTACAGCCACTCCCGCAACCACCCCCACAACCACCCCCACAACCACCCCCACAGCCGCCCCCGCAACCACCCCCGGAACGACCCCCAGAACCACCCCCGCAACACCCCCCGAAACCACCCCCGGAGCGTCCCGATGAGCCCCCGCCGCGCCGACCCCGAGCTGGGCGCGAATCTCCTGGAGGCCGCGGCCCGGCTCCTCGCCGAGCAGGGCCCCTCGGCCCTGACCACCCGCAAGCTGGCCGCCGCGGTCGGCACCTCCACGATGGCCGTCTACACCCGTTTCAGCGGCATGGACGACCTGGTGCGCACCCTGGTCCACGAGGGCTTCCGGCACCTGGCCGCGCGGATGGGCGAGGTCGGCGCCTCCGCGGACCCGGTCGCGGACGTCGCCGAGCTCGGCATCGCCTACCGGGAGAACGCGCTGGAGCACAGCCACCTGTACGCGGTGATGTTCGGCGGCGCCACGCTCGTCGGGTTCTCGCTCACCGAGGCCGACCGCCAACACGGCCGCTACACCCTGGACATCCTGGTCGATGCGGTCGCCCGGGCCGTGCGGGCCGGCCGGTTCTCCGAGCCGGACCCGCTGCTGGCCGCGCACCGGATGTGGATCGCCCTGCACGGCCTGGTGACCCTGGAGCTGGGCGGCTACCTGACCGCGCCCTACGACGCCGACACCTGTTTCGAGTCGCAGCTGCGGGGCCTGATGTCCGGCGCCGGCGACGACGCCGAGGCCGGCGCAGCCTCGATCCGGCGGGCCCGGGACCGGCGCGCGGCCCGGGACCCGCACGCGACCGGGGACCCGCACGCGGCCGGGAACCCGCACGCGACCCGGGACCCGCACGCGACCGGCGACCGACAGGCCCTGGTGCCGGGCCTCACAGCCGGCGCCCACCGGCGCACGGCGGGAGAAGACCCGCCGCCGATGCACGCAGCATCCTGATAAAGACCGATTTCCGCTCCGCGGCCGCCGCTCTCGCGCCGCACGGGCATCTGGGAGCCTTCTGTGCCGGCCTTGTTGGGTACCCTGCGTCGCCTCGCGCTCACCCCCTCGTTCGCGAAGGTGGGGTTCGCCAAGCGGGGTTTCCCGGCCGGTCCCCCCGACGCCGCCGAACACCTGCAGGCCATCCCGCGCTCGGTGGTGTGCGGCTTCGAATGGGGCATCGAGACCCGCACCCAGCGCGAGTTGGAGCAGCGGCTGGAGCTGGTCGACATCGCGCTGCGGGGCTTCGCCTACGAGGGCGCCGCGATGGCCTGCACCATCCGGGACGCGATGGCCGGCGGCCGCGGGCACCGTACCCGCGACCTGCTGCTGGGCCCGGGGCAGCCGCACATCTTCCTGACCTACATCGGCATCGGCTTCGCGATGTCGCACCTGCCGCGGCCGCTGTGGCGCAACGTGCTGCCGGACCTCGCCGGGTCGGCCTTCTACCCGACCATGAGCTGGTTCGCCGTCGACGGCTACGGCTTCGACCTGGCCTACTTCGCCACCCGCCGCTGGGTGGACCGGCAGCGCACGCCCAAGCCGTACGCCTGGGACGGCTCGCCGGACTACTTCCCGCGCGCCGTCGACTTCGGCATCGGCCGGGCCCTGTGGTTCATCCACTGCGGCCGCCCGGACCGCACCGTCGCGGCGGTGCGGCGCTTCGACCCCCGGCGCCAGGCCGACCTGTTCAGCGGCACCGGCCTGGCCGCGGCGTTCGCCGGGGGCTGCGAAGCCACCGAGCTGGCCACGCTGCTGGACGGCGCCGCCGAGCACCGGGCCGAGGTGAGCCTGGGCGCGGTGCTGGCCGTGAAGGGCCGGCACTTCTCCGGCCACGTGCCGCCGGCCACCGAGGCCGCCGCGAAGGTCCTCACCGGCCTGTCCGTCGACCAGGCCGTGGACCTCGCCGACCGCACCGAGGTGCCGCACGGCGAGGGCACGCCGGCCGAGCCCGCCTACGAGCTGTGGCGGCGCCGCATCCGCGAGCACTTCACCGCGTCCCCGGGCCCCGCCGGCCGGCCCGGGTCCCCGCAACCGAGGAGTTGAACCGTGCGCGACACGCTGCGGGCGCTCAGGCGCCGCGTCCTGACCCCGAACACCAAGGCCGTGCTGATGTCCGAGCGCGGCTTCCACGTGAAGAACCCGGACTCCCAAGCGCTGCTGGAACGCGTCGGCGAGGTCTTCCTCACCGGCTACGCCCTGGCCGCCGAGGCCCGCACCCCGACCGACGCCGAAGCTGGCCTGGAGCAGATCCCGGTCCGCTTCCGCGGCTTCGCCTACGAGGGCGCCGGCATGGGCTTCGCCGTCCGCGACGGCCTCCCGGTCGGCCGGTCGGACCACTTCGCCCGCTTCCTGGCCGGCCGCGCCGCACAGCACGAGTACATGGCCTGGGTCGGCCTGGGCTGGGCCATGGCCCGCCTGCCGCGCCCGCGCTGGCGCCGGTTCGTCGTCGACGACCCGCTGATGCGCTGGCTGGTCCTGGACGGCTACGGCTTCCACCAGGCGTACTTCAAGACCGACCGCTACGTCCGGCAGCAGTACCTCCACACCCGCTTCCCGTGGCCCGGCGGCGAGCACGCCTGGTACGCGCCGCGCGCCATCGACCAGGGCGTCGGCCGCGCGCTGTGGTTCGTCCGCGGCACCGACCCGGACCTGGTCGCCGACACCATCGAGGACTTCGCGCCGGACCGCCAGGCCGACCTCTACGCCGGCGCCGGGCTGGCCGCCACCTACGCCGGCGGCGTCGACGAGGAGGAGCTGCGCCGGTTCTGGAACCGCGCCGGCCGCCACCGCCTCCAGGTCGCGCAGGGCGCCGCCTTCGCCGCCACCGCCCGCTACGAGGCGGGCCTGGTGGTCCCGCACACCGAGCTGGCCCTGGAGGTCTTCTGCGGGATGACCCCGAAGCAGGCCACTGAGCTGTGCCGCAAGGCCCGGCCCGCCGCCGAGGACACCGTCCCCGCCTACGAGATCTGGCGGCGCCGCATCGCCGACGCCGTCGCCGCGCACCAGGGGAGCTGACGATGACCGCGACCAACCTGGCCCCCGCCGAGCCCGCCGCCCGGCCCTGGCCCGGCCCGCCCCGGACCCAGACCCCGGGCCTGGTGTGGAAGCTGATGCGCGACCGCCTGGCCCTGATGAAGACCGCGGCCGACGGCTACGGCGACGCCGTGCGCATCGCCATCGGCCCGAAGTCCCTCTACTTCGTCAACCACCCCGACTACGCCAAGCACGTCCTGGCCGACAACAACGCGAACTACCACAAGGGCATCGGCCTGGTCCAGGCCCGCCGCGCCCTCGGCGACGGCCTGCTCACCAGCGAGGGCGAGCTGTGGCGCAAGCAGCGCTCCGCCATCCAGCCGGCGTTCCAGGCCAAGCGCATCTCCCAGCAGGCCCCGGCCGTGGCCCAGGAGGCCGCCGGCCTGGTCGAGCGGCTGCGGGGCCACATCGGCGGCGGACCGGTCGACGTCATGCACCAGATGACCGGCCTGACCCTGGGCGTCCTCGGACGCGCCCTGCTCGACGCCGACCTCGGCATGCACGAGGGCATCGGCGCCTCGTTCGAGGCGATGCAGGACCAGGCCATGTTCGACGTCGTGACCCTGAGCATGGTCCCGGCCTGGCTCCCCCTGCCCAAGCAGCTGCGCTTCCGCCGCGCGCGCCGCGAGCTGCAACGCGTCGTCGACGCCCTGACCACGGAACGGGCCGCCCGCCCCGAAGGCGCCGACGGCCAGGACGTCCTGTCCCGCCTGATGCTCTCCACCCGGCAGGAGACCGACTCCCGCATCCGCGACCTGCGCATGCGCGACGAGCTCGTCACCCTGCTGCTGGCCGGCCACGAGACCACGGCCAGCACCCTGAGCTGGGCCTTCCACCTCCTGCACCGCAACCCCTGGGCCTGGGAGCGCGTGCACCACGAGGCCACCGAGGTCCTGGGCGACCGCCTGCCGACCTTCGAGGACCTGAACCGCCTGAAGTACACCTCGATGGTGATCGAGGAGACCATGCGCCTCTACCCGCCGGTGTGGATGCTGGGCCGGATCGCCCAGGGCGACGACACCTTCGGCGGCCACCGCGTCCGGGCCGGCTCCGACGTCGTGGTGTGCCCGTACACGATGCACCGCCACCCGGCGTTCTGGGACCGGCCCGACCGCTTCGACCCGGAGCGGTTCGACCCCGGCACGAAGCACGACCGCCCGCGCTACGCCTACATCCCCTTCGGCGCCGGACCAAGGTTCTGTGTCGGGAACAACCTCGGGATGATGGAGGCGGCGTTCGTCCTGGCCATGGTCGCGCGGGAGCTGCGCCTGGCGACCGAGCCCGGATACCGCGTGGTGCCCGAGCCGATGCTGTCGCTGCGGGTGCGGGGCGGGCTGCCGATGCGGGTCAGCGCCGCCGAGTAGCACACCCACCGCGGCCGGCGCGGTCGGCGCGGCCAGAACAGCCAGAACCGTCGGAACAGCCGGAACAGCCGGCGCGATCGGAACAGCCGGAACACAGCCAGTGCGGTCCGCCGAGAAATCGGCGGACCGCACTGGCGCGTCGAGCATGCGACGCTGGGCCCATGCTGATCGCGATGGCCGGGCTTCCCGGCGCGGGAAAGAGTTCGCTCGCCGAGGAGCTGGGGCGGACGTTGGCCGCTCCGGTGGTGTCGGTGGATCCGATCGAGGCCGCGCTGTGGCGTGCGGGAGTGGCTCGCAGCCAGCCCACCGGCCTGGCCGCGTACGTGGTCGCCGAGACCGTGGCCGACGGCGTGCTGGCCCTGGGCCAGACGGTGATCGTCGACGCGGTCAACGCGGTGGAGGAGGCGCGGGAGCAGTGGCGGTCGCTGTCATCCCGTCGTGCCGTGCCACTGGTGTTCGTCGAGGTGGTGTGTTCGGACCCGGAAACGCATCGCCGCCGGCTGGAGGGCCGGTCGCGGAACATCGAGGGCTTCTTCGAGCCGACCTGGGAGGCGGTGCAGCGGCGGCGGGAGGAGTTCGCCGCGTGGAGCGAGAACCGGCTGACCCTGGACAGCATGGGCGAGATGTCACAGAACATCGCGACGGCCCTGGAATTCCTGGCCACGGAGTCCTGACCGTCGCCGGGCACTGACTTGCCCCGATCGCGCGCCTACTCAGCGAGCTGCGATGTGCTCGCGCTCGACCACCGCCCTTCGCGCCACCCACCACTCAGCGGAACTGCCCGGCCCTGCGCCCCTCGCCGGCCGGTCCCCGGAACGCCTGGGCGATCTCCAGCCACCGCTTCGCCTCGTCCCCTTCGGCCGCCAACGCCAGATCCGCGTGATGCCGCCGCCGCGTCACCAGCAGGCAGAAGTCCAGCGCCGGCCCCACCACCCGGTCGGCCGCGTCCTCCGGCCCGAACTTCCACACCGCGCCGCTCGGCGCCGCCAGCTCGAACCGGAACTCCCCCTCCGGCGGCGTGATCCCGTGCGCCAGGTACCCGAAGTCCCTGGTCCGCGCGCCGAAGAAGGCCAAGTGCCCGATCCGGTCGCTCGGCACCCGCTCCACCCCGAGCGCGTCGTACACGTCCTGCCCGTGCCCGAACAGCTCCATCAGCCCCGCCGCCGCCAGGATCGACGGCGGCAGCGGGTTCACCAGCCACGGCACCACCTGGTCGGCCGGCACCGCCGCCAGCGCCTTCGTCGCCGCCGCCTGCTCCGCGCGCCACCGGGCCAGCGTCTCGGCCCGGCCGCCCGCCGTGTACTCCTCCAGCGCCGCGTCCACCGAGCCCTGGAAATCAGCCTTCGCCTGCGCGGCGAGCCGCTGGAACTGCTCCTGGTCGGCGGCGGCCGCCCACGCCAGGTGCGCGATGAACGCCAGGTGGGCGATCTGGTGGCCGACCGTCCAGCCCGGCGACGGCGTGGCGCGGTTCCACTCCTCCTCGTCCAGCCCGGACACCAGCGCGTCGAGCTCGTCGGCCTCCGCGGCCAGGTCGGTGTAAACGTCCTGCATCGTCGTCATCGCTCCGGTCCCTCCCCGCCCTTTCACGGGCGAAGCAGCACATTTGGGGTCGTTGACGAGTATCGGCGCGCGGCTCCGCCGGGCCATCTCCCACTGTGCGGATCCCGCCGGCCCCCGATCCCGGCCGCACGCAGTCTCGAAGGTGCCCCCGGCCCGCACCCCGCCCAAGAATCAAGGGGAAGACGCCGAAGGAGATGACGATGAGCAGCACCCTCCCCTTCCGATCGGCCCTGCGCCGGACCGCGCTCGCGCAAGTCCGGCACGTCACCCCGGTCACCGTCCGGGCCGCACCGCCGCTGGTCGCGCGCGTCTACGCCGAAATGGAGCGCGACTTCGGCGTCCTGGCCCCGCCGCTGGCCCTGCACGCACCGGCGCCGGAGCTGCTCGCCGCGAGCTGGCTGACGCTGCGCGAGGCCCTCGTCGCCGACGGCCTGGCCGACCGCGCCGTCAAAGAAGCCGCGGCCTCGGCGGTCTCGCTCGCGAACACCTGCCCCTACTGCGTCACCGTCCACACCGCGACGGTCAACAGCCTGACCCGCGGCCGGGACGCCGAGGCCATCGCGCAGGACCACTTCGACGCCGTCGCCGACCCGAACCTGCGGGCGATCGCCACCTGGGCGCGCGACAGCGCCGTGCGCGACACCGCGGCGCCGCTGACGCCGCCGTTCACCTCGGTGCAGGCGCCGGAGCTGATCGGCGTGGCAGTGGTCTTCCACTACCTCAACCGCATGGTCAACGTGTTCCTGCCCGACGCCCCGATGCCGGACAACGTGCCCCGCTCCTCGCTGCCCATGGTGGCGCGGGTCCTGGGCACCCTGATGCGCCGCGCGTCCCGCCGGGCCATCGCGCCGGGCACGTCGGCCGACCTGCTGCCGGACGCCGAACTGCCGTCCGACCTGGCCTGGGCCGCCGGGAACCCCGCCGTCGCCGCCGCGTTCGCGCGGGCGGCGCGCGCCGTCGACGAGGCCCGGGACGAGGCCGTCCCCGGCTCCGTCGCCGACCTGCTTCCTCGCGTCCTGAAGTCCTGGGACGGCCGCCCGCCGGGCCTGGGCCGCGGCTGGCTGGACGAGGCCGTCGCGGAGCTGCCGCCCGCGGACCGCCCGGCGGGCCGGCTCGCGCTCCTGGTGGCCGTCGCCTCGTGGCGGATCGACGCCGACACCCTCGCGGACTTTGTCGCGCCCGCTTTCGGCAGCTCGGGCAGCTCCGGCGGCTCCGGCAGTTCCGGCAGGTCCGACAAAGCTCTGATTCAGCTGACCTCCTGGGCGGCCTTCAGCGCGGCGCGGCACATCGGTGCCTGGATCCCCCGCACCGGCGGCCTCGGCTAGCCGGCCGGATCGCAGAACCCGAACCCCGAGCCCGATCAAGCCACGACCGAGCCACAACCGAGAACGACCGAGCAGGACCGAGAACGACCGAGAACGACCGAGCGGCCCGGCATCACGCCGGGCCGCTCAGCCCTGTGGGACATCAGTGCACCCCTACGCTGAGTCCCCGGCGCCGCCACGCGTGGCGGCGCCGTCCCTGTCGTGGCTCTGCGGCTCCAGCCGGTGGTACTTGCCGCGGAAGAACAGCAGCGCGTCCCCGGCCTCGGCCCTCCCCGTGTCCAGCACCGACCCGACGAAGATCGAGTGGTCCCCGCCGTCGTGCACGGCCGCCAGGCCGCACTCGATCCAGGCCAGCGTGTCGGCGACCAGCGGGGCCCCGGTCAGCGCGCCGGGGCGCCAGCGGACGCCCTCGAACTCGCGCCGGCCCCGCGGCCGGGTGCGGTCGGCGAAGCGGCGGGCGACCGCCTCCTGGTGCGCGGCCAGCACCGAGATCGCGAACTTCTCCTCGCTCAGGATGGCCTTGTGCATCACGGCGTCGTGCTGCACGCACACCAGCACCAGCGCCGGGTCCAGGGACACCGAGGTGAACGAGTTCGCCGTCATCCCGCAGGGCGACTCGCCGCCCGCGGTCAGGACCGTGATCCCGGTCGCGAACATCCCGAAGCAGCCGCGCAGCTCCGCCGGAGTGGCGGCCGCGGTCCCGTCCGCGTCCGCCGCGTCCGGGGTCTGCGCGCCCTCGGCCGCGTCCGCCGCCACCGTCGTTCCGGCGCCCCTCATGGCGCGGACCCTTCCAGGAGCGACACTCCGGATCTCGCGCCGGCCGAAGGCGAGGTCGAGCCCGAAGCCGCCGCGGCCGTGGCCCCGGACCGCAACGCCGACACCTGATACCGCGACAACGCCTCCCGCAGCACCTCCGGCACCTTCGCCGGCCGCGTGTCGCCGTTGGGCCCGCGCATGCACGCGATCCGCTGCCGCCCCCGCGCGACGAGCACCTCCAGGCCGTCGACCAGCTTCACGTAGTCGAACGCGAACCCGATCTGCGTCTGCGTCAGATCCTCCAGCCGCATCCGGATCGACAGCTCGTCGAACGCCGTCAGCTCGGCCAGGAACTCGCACTCCACCTTCAGCGTGAACAGCTTCAGGTCTTCCCGCACGTCGTCGAGCACCTCGGCCGCGCGCTCCCGCAGGAACATCTCCCGGCACCGGCCCTGCCATCGCAGGTAGTTGACGTAGTAGACGTTGCCCACCAGGTTGGTCTCCTCGAAACCCACCAAGTGGCGGTATTCGTAGTAGGCCTCCACTGTTACTCCTTCTCCTCGACGAGCAGGGTGAACACCGTCGGCTCGGAGCGGTCGCGCAGCGTCGTCGCGAACGTCGCGATCCGCGCGCCGCCCGAGCGCAGCACCACCCAGTGATCGGGGCGCGCCCCGCCGTCGGCGACGAGGTCGGCGCGCGCCCGGCCGTTCTTGCCCAGCGCCTCCAGCGCGCCCCAGACCCGGGTGGCCGCGGTCGGCAGGCCCTCCCCGGACTCGGCGGCGATCAGCCGGGCCAGGGCCAGCGCGTCCTCGCCGAGCAGTCCGGCCCAGTCCTGCTCGGTCCGGACCTGCACGGCCTCGACGTCGCAGGCCACGGCGATACCGGTGCCGGCGACGCTGAACGTCAGGCCGGCGCCGTGCGCGGAGGAGACGGCGGCGCCGTCGGTCTCCGGCTTGCCGTCCGGCCGGTAGCGCACGCCGGCGTCGGTGCCGAGCAGCCAGCCGACCGCTTCCGCGGTCTGCCGCCGCCGGGTGCCGACGTCGCTGTCCTCGCCGGGCTCGTCCGGGCGGACGGCGACGCGCAGGCGGGACGCGGAGCCGGGCACCGGTCCGGTCCCGGACGCGGACCCGGGTCCGTCCCAGGGCCCGGATTCGGACCCGGCGGCCGTTCCGCCTCGGAGCACGGCCGGCAGCACGGTCTCCGCGCGCCGTTCCAGGTAGGGGCCCAGCAGCGGCGGCAGCCACGGTCCGGTCCCGTCCTGGCGCCGCACGGCGCGCAGGGTCATCCCCTCCCACCGTTCCAGCAGGCGGCCCTGGGTGTCCCGCACGTCGACGTCCCACACGTAGGTGTCGCCGTCGCGGAACCGCTCCGTGCCGTGCAGAGTGACGGTCTTCAGCTCACGCGCGACCTCGCGGTCCGCCAGGTGGAGGCGCTCGACCCGGGCCGGCAGCAGTGTCGCGTCCGGGACGCAGCACTGGATCGCGTGCATGGCCGCGTCGCGCGTCCCCGGATCGGCGAGCAGCAGCTCCCCGGCGACGAACGGCGCGAACCACGCCGCCTCGGCCTGGTTGGCCAGATCGGCGACGCACCGCTTCGCGGTGAGCGTCCGATACCCGATCAGGCGCTGGAAGCGCGCGCCCTGGAACAGCACCGGTCCGTAGAGCTCGGCGGCCGGGTCCAGCGGCAGGCGGTTCGCAGCGGCCTGCGGCACCGGGCCGCCGTCGGGCGCGTCCGCGCCGAACCGCAGCGTGGCCCGGAAGTGGTCGGCCTGGAACCCGGTCTCGCTGCTGCGGATCACCGCGGCGACCGTGTCCCGGCCCTCGGCCAGCACCGCGACCCGCAGGGTGGTGGCCCCTTCGACCGGGACCACGATCGGCCGCAGGAACTCGACGTCCTCCAGCACCGGCGTGCGGCCGGTCCCGACGAGCGCCGAAGCGGCCTGCGTCATCGCCTCCATGCCGAACACCGCCGGGAACAGCAGGTCGCCGTCCAGGAGGTGGTCGGCCAGATAGGCGTCGCTGTCGGCGGACAGGTCGCAGTCCGCCACCATTTCGACGCCGGGGTAGTGCACCTGGACGCGGTCCAGGAACCGCAGCAGCGGCACCTCGGCCGGCTCCAGGGTGATGGTGGGCAGCCCCTCGGCGCGGCCCATGACCACGACCGCCGTCGGCGCCTGCGGATCGGCGATGAGCCGGGACAGCAGCGCCACGCCCTCCTCGGCCGGGATCGGCTCGATGCCCTCGCGCACCAGGGACTCCAGGACGCCGAGCTTCTCCCCCATCCCCGCGCCGGACCACACGGACCATTCCAGGGCCAGGCATTTGCAGCCGGGAAACTCCTCGGCGACCCGGTGGGTGAGGTCGGTCATCCAGTCGTTGGCGACGGCGTAGTCGGCCTGCCCGCGCAGGCCGGCCCGGCCGATGATGCTGCCGAAGGTGACCAGCAGCCGCAGCCCGGCCGGGTCCACGGCGGACAGCACCGCCTCCAGGCCGGAGATCTTCGGCGCGAGGGTGCGGCGGAACGCGGCCTCGTCCAGGTTCACCAGCGCCACCGGGACGTTGCGTCCGGCGCCGTGCAGCACCGCCGTCACCGGGCCCAGGGTCCGGCGGACCTCCTCGACCGCGGCCTTGACTTCGTCCGCTGAGGTGACGTCGGCGCGGGCGTAGTGGAATCGCACGCCGGCCGCGGCCAGCCGCTCCAGGTTGCCCGCGAGCTCGGCGTCCTCGGCCGGGTCGGACCGGCCCAGCAGGCCGACCGCGGCGCCGGTGCGGAGGCCGAGGTCCAGCGCGCACTCGGCGGTGATGCCCTTGCCGCCGCCGGTGACGAGCAGGACGTCCTCGGAGCCCAGCGGGCCGGCGGAGGTCCCGGACCCGGTGGCGCCGGCCGGCCCCGCCGGCAGGGCCCTGAGCACCGGTACGCGCCGCTGACCGCCGGAGTCGTAGTGCACTTCGCTGAAGCCGGAGGTGGCGGCCACGTCCCGGACGATGCGGTGCACCGCGCGGTCCGCCCGCGCCTCGGACATGCCCAGCGGCAGCGGCAGCGTGACGACGGTCGTCACGACGGACGGCGCCTCCAGGTGCAGCGTCTTGGCCAGCGCGGCCGCGCCGCGCCGCTCGCCGACCACGACGAAGCGGACCGCGTCGGCCGCCGCCAGCGCCGCGCGCGCCGCGCGCAGCATCATCTGCACGTCGTCCTCGCCGGCCGACCGCGGCATGCACAGCAGGACGCCGTCGCCGAGTCCGGCGCGGCGCAGTGCCTCGTGCAGCGCGGTGGCCAGCGGGTGCCGGTCCGGGGCGAACAGCCGCCACTCGTCGCTGGTGTTCGCGGTGCCGGTCGCGGTACCGCTGACCCCGGTACTGCCACTGCCGCCGCTGCCACCGGCGCCACCGGTCTCGTCCTCGGCACCGGGCGCCGGCGGACCGGCCTCGGCCGGCACCAGGTCGACGGCGAACGCCCGGACCCACGGCGCGACGCCGGTCGCGGCCCGCGGCCGTTCCCGGTCGTCCTCGCGCGCCGTGGCGCCGAGTTCCTCCAGCATCGCGGCGAGCTCGGCGATGGTCGACGTCGCGAACGCCGTGGTGGCCGCCGGCGGGACCAGGCCCAGTTCGCGGCAGGCCTGGTTGACGATCTGGCCGACCGTGATCGAGCTCAGATGCAGCTCGTCGAGCGGGTTGCTGTCGGCGCGCACCGCGGCGACCGGCAGTTCGGCGCGCTCGGCGGCGAGGCGGACCAGCACCTCCAGCGGGTTCTCCCCGCTGCCGGCGCCCGGTCCGGCGGCCGATCCGCCACCCGGCCCGGCGCCTGACGCGGCGCCCGCGTCGGCCCCGCGCGCGGCGTCGAGCCGGATGTCGAGCCCGGACCGGCCGTCCTGCGCACCACCGCCGATCGCGTCGGCGGACGGGATGTCCGCGGGCGCGGCCTCGCACGGGTTGGTGAAGAACGAGAACTCCTTGTCCAGCGGCAGCGGCCGCGTGAACCGGTCGGCGAACAGCTCGCCGTGGCGCACCGGCGCGCCGAGCACGTAGGCGACGGCGACCGTCCTGAGCAGCCCCGCCAGCGACGGGCTGTCGGTCTCCATCGACACCACCGGCACCGCCGGCGCGATCTGCGCGGCCAGCCCGCGCAGCGTCCGGCCCGGGCCGACCTCGATGAGCAGGTCGGCGTCGGCGGCCAGGGTGCCCACCGCGGCGGCGAAGTGCACCGGCTCGCGGATCTGCCGGGCCAGCAGCTCCGCCACGTCGACGTCCGCGGCCGGCTCGGCCCCGGTCACCGTCGAGACCACGCGGCGGCTCAGCGGGCTGAATCCGCGCCCGGCCAGCCAGCTCCGGAACTCCTCGGCCGCCGGGGCGACCAGCTCGGAGTGGAAGGCGTGGGAGACGGCGATCCGGGCGACGTCCAGGCCGCGCTCGGCGGCCCGGTTCCCGACCCGCTCGACGGCGTCGGCGGGCCCGGAGACCACGGTCTGGGTCGGGCCGTTGTACCCGGCGATCACCACCGGCTCACCGGCCAGCAGCGGCTCGACCTCCTCCGGTCCGGCGACGATGCCGGCCATGGCGCCGCCGCCCTCGGAGGCGGCGGCCATGATCCGGCCGCGCGCGGCGGCGGCGGCCAGCAGCCCGGCCTCGTCCAGGGCCCCGGCCCAGTGCAGCGCCGTGAGCTCGCCGAGGCTGTGGCCGGCCGCGCCGACCGCCTCGATGCCCAGGCGGCTCAGCACCCGCAGACCCGCGGCCGAGGAGGTGACGATGCGCGGCTGCGCGACCTCGGTGGCGACCAGGTCGCCGGTCACGGGCAGCCCGCAGGCCTCGTAGAGGGCGCCGACCTCGGCGAACCGGTGCCGCAGCGCACCGCCGTCGCCGCGCCGCCCCGCGCCCTGGCCGGGGAACAGGAAGACGATCCGGGGCAGGGTGGCGGAGCTGCCGAGGAACACGCCGTCGGCCGGGTCCAGCACCGCCCGCGCGCCGTCGTCCAGCAGCGTCAGCAGCTTGCTGAACTTGCGCTCGGCCTCCTCCGGGGAGGCGGCCACCACGGCCGCGCGCAGCGGCCGCTCGGCGGTCCCGGCCTGGAGCGTGGCGGCCAGGTCGCCGACCTCGGCGTAGGACAGGCGTCCGCACAGCGCCGCGACCTGCGCGATCCGGCCGCGCAGCTCGGCGACCCCGGCCGCGTCGATCAGCAGCAGCTCGGCGTCCTGGCGGGACCGGACCAGGCGCGCGGTGTCCGCGTCCAGGTCCGCGCGCCGGCCGCCGACCGCCGGGGCGGCGATCTGGTCGACGATGACGTGCGCGTTGATGCCGCCGAAACCCATCGAGGACACCGCGGCGCGCACCGGCCGGTCGGCCGGCCACAGCTCGGCGCGGTCCGGCACCCGCAGCGCCGGGCGGTCGCCGGCCAGCTCCGGATGGGTGTCGACGTGGCCGGTGGCCGGCGGGATCACCTGGTGGCGGACCGCCAGCACGGCCTTGATCAGCCCGGCCACCCCGGCCGCGGCCTTGGTGTGGCCGAAGTTGCCCTTCACGGTGCTGATCGCCGCCGGGCGCTCGCCGGCCGCCGGGTCGGCGGCCCGCCGGGCCTCGGAGAAGGCCCGCAGCTCGGTCGCGTCGCCGACGGCGGTGCCGGTGCCGTGGCCCTCCAGGTAGGAGACGCTGTCGATGCCGAACCCGGCGGCGGCGTAGGCGCGCTCGATGGCCAGGCGGTGCCCGGAGGCCTCGGGGCGGGTCATGCCGCCCTTGCCGTCCGAGGAGTAGCCCCAGCCGGCGATGGTGGCGTACGGGGCCAGGCCGCGCTCCAGAGCGTCGGCCTCCCGCATCAGCACCAGCATCCCGCAGCCCTCGCCGGGCCAGAACCCGTTGGAGTGCTTGTCGTAGACCCGCATCTCGCCGGTGGCCAGGGCGCCGGTCTTGGCGAACCCGATCACTTCGAAGGGGTCGATGCTCAGGTCCACGCCGCCGGCCACGGCGGCGTCCAGGCGGCCGCCGGCCAGCGCGTCGCACGCGGTGGCCACGGACAGCAGCGAGGAGGAGCAGGCGCCGTCGACGGTGAAGCCGCCGCCGGCGAAGTCGAAGTGGTTGCAGATCCGGCCGGCGATGGTGTTGGCCAGACCGCCGGCCAGGGTGTCCTCGTCGATGCCGGGGAAGGGCGCCTTGTAGCGGCCCTCCAGGTCGGCGAGGAACGTCCCGGTCTCGGCGTCGTCCCAGCCCTTGGCGCGCAGCGCGGCGCCGACCGTGCGGCGCACGTACGGCCAGCGCAGGCGCATGACGTTGGCCCGGGTGAACTCCCCGGTCAGGGTGTTGCCGATGATCACGCCGGTGGTCCGCCCGGACAGCCCGGCGCCGTCCGGGAACCCGGCGTCGGCCAGGGCCCGCGCCGCGGTGTCCAGGGCCAGCCAGTGGGTCATGTCCGTGGAGCGGAAGGTGCTGCCGGCGACGCGGTGCCGCACCCGGTCGAATTCGAACCCCTCGATGACCGCGGCCTTGGGCGAGTAGAACTTGTCCGGCGCGGCCGGGTCCGGCGAGTAGTAGTCCTCGGCGCGCATGCGTTCGTCCGGCAGCACGCGGAAGGCGCGGCGCCCGGCCAGGACGTTCTCCCAGAGCTGCTGCGGGGAGTCGGCGTCGGGATAGCGGCAGGCCACCCCGACGACGGCGATCCGGCCGCTCATGTCGCCACCGCCCCGGCCCCGGCGCCGGCCGGCGCCGCCCGGCCGTACGGCAGCGGCGCCATCGGCTGCGCGCCGCGGGCCGCCTTACGCTTCTTGAGCAGGTGGGCGACCCACCAGCCGGCGCCGCGCGCGGCGCAGACGAAGGACGTGGCGAAGAACAGGGTGTAGACGACGTTGAACACCATCATCACGCCGTAGACGGTCGCGACCGAGGCCCCGAACATGAAGCCGTTGCGCGGCCGGGACGGCGTGGTGCCGGGGTCGCTGATCATGTAGTTCGAGAACAGGATGAACGCCACGCCGGTCATCGGCCCCCAGGCGTTGAACAGCGCCACGTCCCAGATCCAGTGCCGCACCGCGGCCTGGAGGAAGAAGCCGCCCATCCAGCCCACGATCAGCAGGGTCTTCTTGGTCAGCAGGGCATTGATCACGGTGCCGGCGGTGGCGATGATGACGATGATCATGACGCGGAAGAAGGTGTTCGCCTTCTCGGTGAACTCATAGGGCGGCGCGATGCTCATCCAGGTGCCGCCGAACACCAGCAGCGTCATGGTGATGCCGAAGTTCGACGGGTTCATGAAGTGCCGCATCCGGCCCTGGACCGGCGCCTGGAGCGCGTGCTTGCCGGTGACGCCGACCCCGACGGCGAACAGGATCGGCCAGATCTGGTCGTTGCCGTACAGCAGCATGTTGCAGGCCAGGGCCGTGATGTGGGCCGGGAGCAGGAACTCGTACAGGCCCCGCATACCGTTGCCGAGGAAGCGCCGGGGCCGCCGCTGCGCCCAGGCGCTGATCATCTCGAAGCCGATCTCCAGCGTGTACGCGTACAGCACCGAGATGAAGGGCCACAGCCACGGCTGCTCGAAGCCCAGCAGGGTGTAGCCGAAGATGTTGAAGATGCTGATCGATATCGCGAAGTTGCGCAGCGCCAGATAGCGCGGATCAGTGTTGCCCTTGGGTTTTGCGGGCGCCGCCGGGATCGGCCCGGCGGCCGGCCGGGACGCCGCGCCTCCGGTGCTCTGGCTGACGGTGGAAGTCATGACGCCGGAACCTCCTGTGCGTTACCGGAGAGCATCAGGGTGTGGCTGCCCTCGGTGAGTTGCGTGTCCTGCGTGTGCAGCTGCCCCTGGATGTCGCGCCACTCGAGGTGCACCTGGACCGGGCCCATGTAGCCGCCGAAGCCGAAGTGCACGTCGAAGCTGCGCTTGCCGGTGTGGCCGCTGCCGCCGTCGAGCTGCGAGACCTGGGTGTGGCCGTCGGCGGTCTTCACGGTCACCGTGGCGCCGTAGGCCGGGGTGCCCGCGCCCTCCAGCCCGGTGTTCGCCGCGTTGTCCGTGGACGGCCGCACCAGGTGCAGGTCGAGGTAGTCGCCGAGGGCGGTCGCGGTGTTGGCGTAGAACGCCGGGGCCCCGAACTGCCGGGAGACCGCGAAGTCCAGGCGGCCGGTGCCGGTGGTGTCGCCGATGGCCACGCCGCGGGTCGGCGTGGGCACGTCCAGGCCGAGCTGCTTGCTGACGTCGACGAACTTGCCGTCGGAGTTGCGGGCGTAGAAGGCCATCGCCTGGTCGCCGGCGATGTCGTCGCCGGGTCCGACGTTCGGCCACATCGCCGGGTTGGACAGCAGGTCGTCGTTCATCATGGCCATCTCCTGGAGCCACGGCCACCGGTCGATGTCGCCCTTGACGAAGCCGTCGGTCTGGAGGATCTCCGGGGTGCCGCTATTGAGGAAGTCGGCCATCTTGACGTCCCAGCACCAGCCGGTCCACGCCACGCCGTACTGCTGGGCCTTCTGGACGAACGGCGCGTAACCGGAGTCCAGGTCCTTCTTCATCTCGGCGTTGTCAGCGGCCTGGTTCTTCCAGAGGAAGTTGCTCTCCTCCAGGCCCCAGGCGGTGGTGATGTTGCTGACCATCATGTCGAACCGGCCGGTGCCGTCCAGGTCGGCGAAGTCCACGCCCATGCCCTTGAACGAGCCGTTGCCGAGCACGAACGACTTCGGCGTGGTGGCCGTGCGCTTGCCGAAGACGGTCTGGAACTTGATGGTCTTGCCGTCGGAGACGTTGTGCAGCATGAAAGCGTGGCCGAAGTCGTTGGCCACGTAGACGTCGGGCAGCCCGGTGCCGGTCAGGTCGGCCGAGGCGATGGCCAGCGTCCAGCCCGCGGAGTTCGGGAACGGGACGGCGTCCTTGTCCTCGACGTAGGCGGCGGTCGGGTCCGGGCCCGAGTCGGCGCCGACCCAGCGCAGCACGTGCGCGCCGCCGCCGTTGTTGGCGCTGGACAGGCTGTTGGGCATGTGGACGTTCTTCTGCCCGTGCGGGTCCAGGACCGCGGAGTCCGGGAAGTAGTTCCCGACGATGATGTCCGGGTGGCCGTGCCCGGCGAAGTCGCCGACCGCGATGGCGTTGGTGTTCCACTGCGGGCCGTGGTACAGGCCGTCGGGGCTGCTCGCCGGCACGAGTTCCACCGGCTTGTAAGAGCTCGCCGACAACGACGTGCTGTCCGACTTGGCCAGGAACAGCACCGGGGTCCGGCCCCAGTAGGAGACCAGCAGGTCCATCCGGCCGTCGCCGGTGAAGTCGCCCGGCGTGCAGCCCATCGGCGCCATCGAGGAGGCGTCGTAGGGCAGCGGGGCCGGGTCGAGCAGGAACGGGGTGAACCGGTCGGCCTCGACGGCGGTGGGCGTGTAGGTCACCACCACCTTGTCGGTGCGGGTGTCGACGATGCACATCGCGTCCGCGCGCCCGTGCCCGACCAGGTCGTTGATGGCGACGCCGGCGCCGACCGAGGAGATCCAGGACCGGATCTTGTAGTAGGCCGGGTTCACCTGCCGGAGGGTCTGGTGGGGCAGGCTGTCGTATCCGGGCGGATAAGCGATCGGCTTCTCCTGGAAGGAGAAGCCCCGGGCCGCCGCGTCCGCCCCGGTCGCGCTGACCGGAGCATTCGAAATGAAGACCATTGCGATTCCGAGCACCAACGCCGCGATGCCGGGAACCATTCTGCGCAGACGTTCGGAGAACGCCATTCCCTACTCCTCTACTCCATCGGATGGGTACGGTCAGCCGACGACCGACCGTCGTGGAAAACCTCGCGCAGGGAAAGGGAATCCGCGGTGAGAATCTGCACAGAACACAGAGAAACCGCAGGCAGGGACTCCAAGCTGGGCGAGGGAATCGCATCGACGCGTCGGATGGGACCGGTCCTTGATGCGCTCAGCAGACTGACTTGCGCCCGATAGATCACCCTCAACTAATCGCTCGCCGCGGCCACCTCCCGTTCGCCGCGGCGCGGACAACCCCGTTCTCCTCCCAGCCTGCTTCCTCCGTGTTGCACACGCTTCTCCGGTATTGCTGTGAAAATAGCCGATACGTTAAAATCTGATTGAATATACGAATATCGTCCCGATATCGGGGCAGGCGTCACCGCCGGCGCGGAGGGTCCCGCGCCGGCGCCGCCCGCCCGCGGATCACGGCATGCGGACCTTCCGCAGGAACGCCGGCAGCAGCCAGGGCCGCCGCCCCCGCACCCGCACGCCCCCGCCCAGCGCGGTCCGCACCCGCCCCACCCGGTGGAACAGCATCAGGTTCAGCGCCGCGGGCCGGAACCCGACCCGGGCGTCGACGGGCCCGCCGGGGTCCTCCACCGAGACCTCGCCGTCGGTCACCACGATCACCACCGGAGCGGTGTACCGGGACCGGAACTCCACGGCGATCCGCCCGGCCCGCGGCCGTCCGCCGTCGAGCAGCACCCCGGTGCCGTTGCGGATGATCTCGACGATGAACAGCTCGAAGAACAGGGCCGCGTGCTCCTCCGGGATCCGCCACGGCCGCCCGGTCGCCACCGCGATGTCCCGTCCGTGGATGAGCATCTCGTTGGTCAGGTGCGCCAGCAGCCCGGCGCGCGGCAGCCGGGCCCCGCCCAGCCAGGTGACCGTCGAGGCCGGATCGGCGTCGGCCGACAGCTCCAGCAGCTTCCCGATCGACGCCCGCAGCGTCGCGACCAGTCTGGCCGGCTCCCGCTCCGGGAAGTTCCGCAGCAGCGCGGCGTTGAGCCCGGTGTGGATGTTGTCGACGGTGGTGCCCAGCAGATGGTCGCGCACCCCGCCGATCGGCCGGTCGGTGTCGTACGACACCACCATCGACGTGTAGTTCCACGCGATCCCCGCCACGTGCGCCGCGGTGTCGGCCACCGTCCAGTCCGCCGTGGCCATCACCCCGCCGTCGCAGCCCAGGACCAGCTGCTCGAAGCGCTCCCCGGCCTCGGCCACCGCCGAGCGCACCGCCGCCCAGCGCGCCGGGGTGATCCTCGTACCGGCCGACCCGTGCAGACCCGTGACCATGGCGGCCTCCTCTCGCACCACCCAGTCTGCGAAGGGTTCTCCCCGATCGCGCCTTCGGCGTTGCTGTGTCGCGACCAGCCACAACACCCGAAAAGGCGTTTCCATGACAGCTGAGATGTATGTGATCAGACGGTACGGATGGGACCCGCGGGGTAGTTTCAGGTCGCAGGCCCCTGATAAAGATCGTCCCCCCACCGAGGAGCGAGCACTGTGACCCTGAACCGACGGAGCGCCCTCACGCTGGGCATGGGCGCCGCCGCGCTGACGGCGAGCGAGACCCCCGCCCTGGCCCACGCCGCCGCCGGCACCGCCGCACCGCCTCCCGATTCCGCCACCGCCGCCACCCCGACCCCCACTTCGGGGGTCAGTGACAGCCAGCTGGCCCGCTCCCTGCCCGGGAGCTTCACCAGCGACTACGCCACCGTCAACGGCCTGCGCCTGCACTACGTGGCCGGCGGCCAGGGCGCTCCTCTCATCCTGCTCCCGGGCTGGCCCGAGACCTGGTGGGAGTACCGCAAGGTGATGCCGGCCCTGGCCGCCACGCACCGCGTCATCGCCGTGGACCTGCGCGGCATGGGCGGCAGCGACAAGCCGGCCACCGGCTACGACAAAAAGACCCTGGCCGACGACATCTATGGTCTGATCCGCGCTCTGGGCTATGACAAAGCCGACGTCGCCGGACACGACATCGGCTCCATGGTCGCCTTCAGCCTCGCGGCCAACCACCCGCAGGCCGTACGCCGCATCGCCATGCTCGACGTCCTGCACCCGGACCCCGGCTACTACCAGATCCCGATACTCCCGGCGCCCGGCGCGCCCTTCTATCCCTGGTGGTTCGCCTTCAACCAGGTCCAGGGCCTGCCCGAACAGCTCGTCGTCGGCCGCGCCCGGTTCATCGTGGACTGGATGTTCGACCACCTGCTGGTGAACCAGAACGCGGTCACACCCTTCGACCGCGCCGTCTACGCCAACGCCTACAACACCGCCGACGGCATCCGCGGCGGCAACGGCTGGTACCAGACCTTCGGCCAGGACATCGCCGATCTGGCCGCCTACGGCAAGCTCACCGTCCCGGTCCTGGGCCTGGTCAACTCGCTGTTCGCACCCCAGATGCAGGCCACCCTGCCGACCCAGGCCGACGACGTACGCGTCGTCGAGGTGCCGGACACCGGCCACTACTTCGTCGAGGAGCAGCCGCAGGCCGTGATCGACCAGTTCCGCCAGTTCTTCGTCTGAGCAGGCCGCCGGCCCCGGCACCGCGCACCTCGGCAGCGCGCACCTCAGCACTGCGCACCCCCGGGGCCGGCCAAATCACCCGGCCGGCCGGGCCGCCTCGGCCAAGGCCTGGTGGTCGACCTTCCCGTTGCGGGTCAACGGCAGCCGGTCCATGATCGCCCACAGCGTCGGCACCATGTACGACGGGAGCCGCCGCTCCAGAGCCGAGCGCAGCTCCTTGATCCCGGGCTCGGCGCCGTCGGCGGGGACGACGCTCGCCACCAGCCGCTTGCTCGCGCTGTCGGCGCCCACGGCGGTCACGACCGCGTCCTTCACCCCGGGCAGCCCGGCGATCACCCCGGCCACGGCGGACAGCTCGATCCGGTATCCGCGCAGCTTGACCTGGTCGTCGGCCCGCCCCAGGAAGGCCAGCCGCCCCGCTCCGTCCAGACGCACCAGGTCCCCGGTCCGATAGAGCCGGTCCGGGACGTCGGGACAGAAGCGCCCGAACCGGCGCCGGGTCTCGGCCTCGTCCCCCAGGTACCCGGTCGCGAGCCCGGCACCCGACGTGTAGAGCTCGCCGACCGCTCCCGGCGGCAGCAGCCGCCCGCGCCGGTCCAGGACGAACACCGCCGTGCCCGCGACCGGGGTCCCGATCGGCAGCGGCCGGTCGAGGTCGTCGGCGGCGGTGACGGTGTGCGTGGTCGTGAACGTCGTGTTCTCGGTGGGGCCGTAGCCATTGGTCACGACCAGATCCGGATGCCGCGCCAGTACCTTCGCCACATGCTCCGGCGACACCACGTCCCCGCCGGTCACCAAGTGCCGCAGCCCGCGTACCGAGTCCGGCGCGAACTGCGCCACCATCCGGAACAGCCCCGCTGTCAGCCAGGCCACCGTGACGCCCCGCTCCACCAGGAACTCGCCGAGCTCGCTGGGCGAGGGCAGCGGATCGGTGTAGACCTCCAGCGTCGCCCCGTTCAGCAACGCCCCCCACAGCTCCAAGGTGGAGGCGTCGAACGCCAACGGCGACAACCGCAGCATCCTGTCACCCGGTTCCAGCCCCAGGTAGTCGGCGCCGAGCGCGAGCCGGATCACCCCGAGGTGCGGCACGCAGACGCCCTTCGGCGCGCCCGTGGACCCGGAGGTGAACGCCACATACGCCAGGCGATCAGCCGGATCCGTCTGCGGATAGTCCACCTCGGGCTCGGGGTGCTTCGACTCCTGCGACCACTGCGCCGACCACACCTCCACCACGGGAATCCCCGTCGGCATCCGCACCGCGAGCTCATCGGCACACAGCACCGCCGCCGGCGCGCACTTCCTCACGATCTCGCCGAGATACGCGTCCGGCACAGCGGATTCCACGCCGACATACGCGGCCCCGGCCATCAGCGTCCCCAACACCGCCACCACCTCGGCGATGGACCGCGGCACGCCGATCAGGACCGTGTCTCCGGCCCGCACCCCCGCTTTGTACAGTGCCTGCGCCTGGACCGCGGCCGCGTGCGAGAGCTCCGCATACGTCAGCACCGTCCCGCCCTCACGAACCGCGTGCGCATCCGGCCGGCGCCGCACCACCTGCCAGAACAGCTCCTCGATCGAGGCCGACGGAAGCGTCTTCGACCCCTGATTGACGCGGTGGATCAGCGCCAGCCGCTCGGCCGAGACGCACCGGATGTCCTCCACCGGTCCCGACACCGTGGCGAGCCCCTTCACCGCCGCGAGCAGATCAGCGGCGAAGGCCGCCAGCTCCGTCGGCGCCCAGACCCCCGGGCGGCAGCCGACGTCGACCTGCCAGTCGGATCGTCCCCAGTCGGCGCGCACCCAGACGTCGCAGCCGTCGGCCGCTCCGGCGCCGGGTCCGAAGGCGGCCTGGACGTCGGCCTCGGTCGCCTCCGACGTCGCCACCGACCGCGCCACCGACCGCGCCGCCGCCGCCGACGCCAGCAGCCCATGGACCACCCGAAGCAGATCGTCAGTGTTCTGATCCTCGACGAGCGTGACCGTGGGCACCGCCGTCCCGCACCGCACCGCCACGCCCGCGACCCCGGTCCACCGATACAGCGTCAGCGCGTAGGCGGCCAGCAACAACGCGTCCGCTCCCACGCCCAGCCGCGCGCACCGCGCTTTGACGTCCTTGCGCAGCAGCACGTCCGGCACCACACCGGCCTCACCGCCCACCGAGGCCGGACCCCCGTCGCTGGGGAACTCCATCCCGCCCATCAGGTCCCCCAGGTCCCCGCACGCACCGCCGCCACCAGCTCGGCCTGCCCCCGCACCGTGGCCGCCCGCAGCACGTCGATGGTCCGCACCGCCACCCCCGACGACTCCCGGATCAGCTCGACCAGCGCCACCAGCAGCAGCGAGTCCCCGCCGGCCTCGAAGAAGTTGGTGTCGTCCGACACCACTTCGCGGTCCAGCACCTCCGCCCACAGAGCCCGGATGTCGGCGAGCTCCGCCTCGCCGACGATCTCCTGCACCCGCGTGTCCTGAGGCATGGCGTCCCCTAACCTTCCGTCGTCGCCGAACGTCGGCGAGCAGTGATCGGCACGTGCTTGTATCCCGAGGCGAAATTCGACACCAGCCGCTCGGGCGCCCCGGCGGCCCGGAACTCCTCGTACCGCCCGAACAACTCCTCGAACAGCAGCGACAGCGTCACCCGGGCCACGCTGTGCCCGACGCAGTAATGCGGTCCGATCCCGAACGCGAGGTGCTTGTTCGGCCTGCGGCGGATGTCGAAGCGGTCCGGATCCTCGAAGACCTGCCCGTCCCGGTTCACCGCCCCCAGCCACACCACCACCGCGTCGCCCGCGGTCACCTTCGTGTCGCGCAGCACGACGTCCCGCGTCGCGTACCGCATCACGTGGTTCACCGGCGAGGCCCACCGCAGCGACTCCGAGTACCCGGTGCCGTTCTCGTTGACCTCCGGGTGCGCGGCCCAGTCCTCCAGGACCCCGGTCTCCACCATCTCCGCCAGCACGAACGTCGGTCCGTGCGGCGTCGTCACGTTCGCCCCGAGCAGCAGGCTGTAGCAGTTCGAGACCACCTCGCCCGGCGACATGGCACGGCCCTCGAACCGGGTCGTCAGCAGCGCGCTGAGCAGATCGGTCCCCGGATTCCGCAGCCGGAACCCGGTCAGGTCCTGGAAGTACCCGAACAGCTCCATGTGCGCCGCGCTCAGGGTCGCCGCCCGGCCACCGGGCTCCTGGAACTCCGGGTCGTCGGCGGCGATGCACTGTGTCGTGGCCCGCGTCAGCCACTCCCAGTCCGACCGGGGCAGCGCCATCATCGTCCCGGTGACCCACATCGGCATCGCCATCATCGCCGTGGCGAAGTCGAACACCCCGCCGTGCCCCAGCGGCTCCAGCAGCTCGACGACCAGCGCCCGGATCTGCTCGCGCCGGCTGGTGATGGCCTTGCTCGTGAGCTCGCGCTTCAGCCGGGCCTGCCGCGCCGTGTGCAGCGGCGGGTCGGTGACGGCGAGCTGCCGGCCGCCGGCCGGGTCGTCGGTGCCGAGCAGGTCCAGCAGCGTCCCCCGCTCCGAGGTGAACGCGGCCGTGTCCCGCAGCACGTGATCGGCCTCGCGGTAGTGCACCACCGACCAGAAGCCCCGATCGGCGTCCACCTGGTGCCAGTACAGGTCCTCGCGGCCCTGCAACTCGCGCCACAGGCCGTACGCGGACCCGTCGCTGTACAGCCGGGGATCGACCAGGTCGGCCTGCCCCGCGCCCACCGGACAGCCGGCGGCGGCGACCACCGGGCATCCGGCGGCCCTGGAATCGACGACGGTCACGACTCACTCACTCCCTTCCGGCGCGGGTTCCTGCTCCGACTCGTGTTCCGGTTCCTGTTCCGGCTCCAGCTCCAGCTCCGCGCTGATCAGCCGCAGCAGCTCCTCCGCGTGCTCCTGCTCGGTGAGATACATGTGACCACCCGCGACCTCGACCGCCCGGAACGGCCCGGTCGTCTCCGCCGCCCACTCCCCCGCCTGCGCGGCGCTCACGAGATGGTCCTCGCGCCCCCGGAACGACGTGATCGGCACGGTGAGCAATTCAGTGTGCGAAGATCCGTACTCCTCGTGCATCGCGTTGTCCGCCCGCAGCAGCGGCAGCATCAGCTGCAACAGCTCCGGATGGTCCATCGCCGGGTGGTGGTAGCCCGCCACCCTGATCAGTCCTTCGACGAACGCCTCGTCCGCCAGGTGGCTGACCCGCTCCACGTTCCGGTCGCGCGGCCCGGGCGAACCGCTGACCAGCAACCGCGCCACCGGCACCCCCTCGCGGCCCAGCGACCGGCTCAGCTCGAACGCCAGCTCGGCCCCGAGGCTGTGGCCGAACAGCGCGATTTGGCCCACGGCCGCGCCGAGCTCCGCCACCTGCCCGAGCACCCAGGGCAGGGCGTCGGCCACCGCCTGCTCGACGCTGGCCGGGGGCGGATCGACGAACCGTTCCTCCCGGCCCGCCAACTGGACCGGCACGAGCGTCAGACCGGCCGGGGCCAGCGGCGCCCACTTCCGGAAGAACGCCGCACCGGCGCCTGCGAAGGGCAGGCAGAGCACCACGGAGGTGGTGGCCGACAGCGGATCGGCCGCCGATGTCTCGTTCGCCGCGATCTCGTTCGCGGTTTCGTTCGCGGTCTCGTTCGCGGTCTCGTTCGCCACAATCTCGTTCGCCACAATCTCGTTCGCCGTGACCGAAGTCATGGGACCCACCCCTTCAGATCGTGCCGCCGCCGAGCGGGAGGACCCCGACCGGCTCACGGATCAGGGAGTCGCCGGACAGCGTTTCGAGCACGCTCTCCACCGCCCCGCACAGCTCCGGGATGGACGCGGCGTCATAGAAATGCCCGCCGGCCAGCGGATAGGTGTCAAATCCCGCCCCGGTCAGAGCCCGCCAGCCCGACACGTGCTCATAGGTCACGTAGTCGTCCGCGAGCCCGTAGAAGGCGGTGATCCCCATGGCCAGCAGCGGATCCGGCTCATAGACGTACTGGTCGAGCAGCCGATAATCGCAACGCAGGATCTTGATGAACGCCTCGTAGATGTCGACATCCTGCAAGAACTCCTGAGGCGTGCCCCCGAAGCGGAGCATCTCCTCGGCCAGCTCCTCATCGGTCCAAGTCCGATGGGCCCAGCTGTCCAACGCCGGCGGCGTCTGGGCCGCGGAGATGAACAAGTGGATCGGCGGCCTTCCCCCGGCCGTCAGAGTCCGCGCGGCTTCGAAGGCGATGAGCGCCCCCATGCTGTGTCCGAACAACGCGGTCGGCGCATCGCTCCGCGCCAGTACCGCGCACACCTCCTCCACGATCACCGCGTGATCGTCGACGAGCTCCTCCCCCATCCGGCTGCCGTGGCCCGGATACTCCACCACGCTCAGCTCGACGTCCGAGCTGAACAGATCCGCCCACCGCCGATACGTGGTCGAGGAGCCGCCCGCGTGCGGGAAGACCACCAGCCTCGCGGCCGGCTCCGGCTGCGGATCGACGGTGATGACGCAACGCTGTCCACTCATCGCGGCTACTCGCCCCCTTCGTTCGTGGTCGCGCCGACGAGCATCTCGGCGAGGCGGTCGGAGAAGTCCTTGAAGACCGGGGCCTCGAAGACGAGGCTCAGCGGCAGTTCCACGTCGAGCTGCTCCCTGGCGCGGTTCGTCATGCGCAGGGCCAGGAGCGACTGCCCGCCGCTCAAGAAGAAGTTGGACGTCGTCGTGACGTCGTCCGTTTCCAGCACGTCGCGCCAGATCTCCAGGAGTTCGCGCTGGTGCTCGGACAGCGTCGCGGTAAGGGTCTCGGTAGGCGTCTCGGCGCCAAGGTCGGTACCGGCGTCGGAGGGCTCTGCCTCGCGGTTCTGGGCAGGTTCCTCCCGGTGCCGCTTTTCGAGCAGCTGGTGGCTCCGATGCGTCGGACTCGGCATACGCACGGCACTGATGTGCGTGTCCGGCGCGGCGACCACGTCCTCGATGACCGCGCGCAGCGAGTCGGCCAGGCTCTGGATCGTCTCCGGGGCGTACAGATCGCGGTCGAACCCGATGCCGGCCCGTACTCGGCCGTCCTCGAACTCGTCGAACAGGATGACGAGGTCGAACTTGGACCCGGTCGTCAGCGGCGGAAGCTCGCGCACCTCGCAGCCGTCCAGCTCCGGCGGCCGCCGCACTCCGCTCGCGTACTGGACGATGATCTGAGTCAGCGGATTGCGCGACAGATCGGCGACCACGCCGTGGGCGGCTATCAGCTCGTTGAAGGGGATCCGGCTGTGCTCCATGGCGTCGAGCATCGTGTCGGCCATCCGGTCCACGAGCTCGGCGAACGTCGGATCCCCCGACAGGTCGCCGCGCAGCAGCACCGTGTTGATCAGGGGTCCGATCAGCTCCTGCGCCTCGTCCTCCTCGCGCGCGGCCAGCGTCGTGCCGAACGACACGTCGTCCCGTCCGGTGAACCGCGCGAGGACCAGCTGCGCCGCCGCGAACAGCACCATCGCCGGGGAGGCCCCCTGGGCCCGGCCGAGCCGCCGGATCCCGGTGGCCAGTCCGGCCTCGATCTCGAAGCCGGTCGACGCGCCCCGTCCCCGACGCCGGGCGGAGCGCGGGTGGTCGGGCTCGATCTCGAACGGGTCCAGGTCGGTCAACACCTCGTGCCAGTACGCGAGCGACTCCTCGCGGAACTCGGCGTCGCGCTCCTCTTGGCGCGCTACGTACTCGTGGTACTGCAAAGCTAGAGGCTGCGACGCGGCGCCACCGGCCAGATGAGCCCGATACCGCTCGGCGAGCTCGGCGTAGAACTGGTTCCGCGACCAGTCGTCGAAAACCAGGTGATGCAGCACCAGCGACAGGAGCTGATCGCCGGCACCGGTGCGGATGAGCTTCACCTTGATAGGAATGCTCTGCGAAACGTCGATGAGCACCGCCGTCTCGGCAGCCTGCATCCCGGCCGGACCGCCTCGCTCGGCCAGCTCCGCGAGCGAATAGGACTCCGTCTCGAAGACGAAGTCGGCGACCGGACGCACCTCGCCGCGCAGCACGCCGTCCTGCTCGAAGAACCGAGTGCGCAGGATCTCATGACGCGTAACGATGTCGACGAACGCAGCCCGCAGCGCACTTTCGTCAATCGGGCCCGTTATCTGAAGGATCAGCGGCACCATGTACGCGGTCGCGTGCTGCCCCAACCGCTCGGCGAGCCACAGCTGCTCCTGGATCCGTGAAAGCTTGACCTTCGTAGTCACCCCAGCACCGTCCTCAGAATGCGGCCGCGATCGCCCGGCAGTGGTCGATGAATCGGTCGGCGAGGCCCTGCATCTCGCGATGCGCGAACCGGTGCGCCGGATAGGCCAGGCGGATCCGGAGGGACCCGCCCTCCACCGCCGCGTTGAACTCCAGGCTGTTGGGGCGCTGGAGATCGGCGCCGAGGTCGCCGCCGATGCCCGCGCCGATCCGCCGCAGCAGGCGGCCCGGCTCCGGCTCCCCCGACTGGCCGTGATAGTTGAAGCTCACCGCCGAGCGCGCCGACGGTCCCGGCTGGACGTCCCGGCGCAGATATCGGTGGATCCCGTAGGTGAAGCCGGCCGGCTGCTCCCGGAGCCGCCGATAGGTCGCGCGCAGCTGGTCCTCCACCGAGGCGTTCGCGTCGATCGCCAATCCCACCGGGAACAGCGTGGTGAACCACCCGAGAGACTCCGACAGGTCCACGTCCGGGCCCAGCGCGTCCCGGCCATGGCCCTCCATGTCGATGACCCATTCCGGGCGTCCCGGCTTCTTGGCCCCCGCGGACCATTCGGCCAGCGTCCGGGCCAAGGCGGTGAGCAGCACCGCTGTGATGTCGACGGAACAGGCCGCGATCGGACGCCGCAGCAGATCGTGCGTCACGGACTCGCCGAGTTCGGCCCGCACCCGGCCGGCGTCCCGGATCGCGCCGCTGTCCCGGGCCCAGTCGGTCGTCGTGGCCGCCCGCTGCTCGTCGAGCGCCCGCCAGCGCGCCGCCACGTCCTCCGCCTGGGGTTCCGCCTGCGGTTCCGCCCGGGGTTCCGCCTGCTGGCCCGCAGCGCTCTTATACAGAGCCGCGGTCCAGTCGACGAAACCGACCGTCTCGGCGGGCAGGGCCGGCGTCCGCCCGGCCTGGAGCTGCCGGTAGGCGAGCGTCAGATGCCGCACCAGCACTTCCCACGAGACCGTGTCCACGGCCACGTGGTGGGCGATGACGACCAGGTCGTCCCGGCCCTCGGGATGCGGCACCAGCAGCGCCCGCACCACCGCCCCGGCGCTGACGTCGAGCGAGCTCTGAAGCTCCGCGCTGTGCCGCTCGATCGCCGCTTCCCGCGCCCCGGGGTCGTCGTCGACGTCTTCGACATCGACGACGGCCACCAGTTCGGGATCGATCTCGTCGTCCGGAAGGACCGCCTGCGTCCACTCACCGTCCGAGCGGCGCAGTCGCAGCCGCAACGAGTCGTGGTGCCGCACCACCGCGTCGAACGCGTCCAGCAGCAGCGTCTCGTCGAGCGGCTCCTCCGACCGCAGCCGCACCGACTGGTTGAAGTGGTTCTCGGCGCCGTACCGGTCCACGAACCACCGCTGGATCGGCGAGAGCCCGGCCTCGCCGGTCGGCACCCGCACGATCTCGGTCGGCACGGCGGTCCCGGCCCGCGCGTCGATCGCCGCCGCCAGCTCGGCGACCGTCGGCGTCGCGAACAGCTCGGTGGAGGAGATCCGGATGCCGGCGTCGCGCACCCGGGCCGCGATCCGGATCGCGAGGATCGAATCGCCGCCGAGCTCGAAGAAGTTCGCCTCGACGCCGACCCGGGGCACGCCCAGCACCGCGCTCCAGGCCTCGGCCAGGACCGTCTGCGTCGGCGTGCTCGGCGGCACGTACGCGTCGCTGTCGGCGACCAGCCGGGGCGCCGGAAGCGCCGAACGGTCCACCTTGCCGTTGGCCGTCACCGGGATGTGGTCGATCGCGGTGACGACCGTGGGAATCATGTGCCCGGGCAGCCGGGTGGCCAGGAAGGCCCGCAGGTGGGCCGGCGTCAGCACGGCGCCCGAAGCCGGGACCACGTAGGCGACCAGCTGCTTGTGGCCGTCGGCGCCGGCCAGGGCGACCACGACCGCGCCGGAGACGTCCCGGTGCTCCAGCAGCCGGGCCTCGATCTCCCCGGGCTCCACGCGGAACCCGCGGACCTTGATCTGCCGGTCGGCGCGCCCCACGAAGTCGAGCTGTCCGTCGGGCCGCCACCGCGCGACGTCGCCGGTGCGGTACATCCGGGCCCCGGGCACGTCGCTGAACGGGTCCGGAAGGAACCGGGCCGCGGTGAGCCCGGCGTCGTTCAAGTACCCCCGGCTGACGCCGACGCCGCCGGTATAGAGCTCGCCCGGAACGCCGACCGGGACCGGCGCCAGCGCGTCGTCCAGCAGGTACACGGTCGAACCCTCGATCGGCGTGCCGATCGGCACCGTCGCGCCGACCCGCTCGGCGATGACGGTGTTCGTGGTGACACAGGTGTTCTCGGTCGGGCCGTAGCAATGCAGGAGGCTGACACCCCGGGTGCGCGGGTCCGCCGTCACCTTGTCGAACGCCGCCGGCGCGGCGCTCTCGCCGCCGATCAGCACCTGCCCGACCTCGGCGAGCGCCTCCAGGTCCTGCTCGACGAGCTGGTTGAACAGCGCGGTGGTGGTGACCCAGGTGGTGACCGACTCCTGCCGGAGGATCGCGGCGAGCTCGGGCACGTCCAGGCGTCCGTGCGGCGGTACGACGAGCCGGCCGCCGTGCAGCAGGCAGGCCCACAGCTCCATGGCCGAGATGTCGAATCCGAGCGGCGCCAGGTGGACGAAGGTGGCGCCGGGGCCGTGCAGGATGCGCTCGGAGGCGTAGGAGACTCGCAGGATGTTGCGATGAGTGATGCCGACGCACTTGGGTTTGCCGGTCGAGCCGGAGGTGTAGCTGACGAACGCCAGGGAGTCCGGCGTGCACGTGGGCTGCAATGCCTCGGCCGGTGCGGCGGGCTCGTCCGGCTCGTTCCCGGATGCCGCGCCGTCGTCGACGTCCTCGCTCAGGAGCACCGGGCAGCTGACGTCCCCGAGAATCTCCAGGGTGCCCTGCCTGGCCACCACCACGGCGGCCTTGCTCTCGGCGACGCAGAAGGCGTTGTAGTCGGCCGGGCTGTCGACGTTCAGCGCCAAGTACGCGCCGCCCGCCCGCAGGATCCCCACCACCGCCGCGATCATCTCCGTGGACCGGTCCAGGGCGACGCCGACGACCGTGTCCGTGGTGACGCCCAGGCGGCGCAGCTCGGCGGCCCACCGGGCCGATCGCGCGTCGAGCTCGGCGTAAGTCAGAGCCCTGTCCGCGTCGACGACGGCGATCCGGTCGGCGTGCTCCGCGACGGCCTCCTCGAACCGCTGAGCGATCGTGGCCTCGATGCCGTCCCGCCGGCCCGATCCGCCCCACCGGCGGAGCCGCTCGGCCTCCGCGCCGCTGACGAGGTTGAGCGCGCGGACGGACGTTCCGCTGTCCGCGATCGCCGCTTTCGCCGCCGCGCGGAAGTGGTCCATCAGCACCCGCAGGGTCGCGACGTCGAAGAAGGCGGTCTCGCCGATCAGCTCGAAGCTCAGCTCGCCCCGGCGGCGGACCCCGGCGAGCACGAGTTCGGCCTTGGCCGAGCCGGTGTCCCGGCCGACCGGCTCGGTCCGCGCCGGTCCCAGGCTCCAGCCGCCCTCGCCGCCCTCGGACCAGCTGATGTGCGCCTGGCACAGCGGCATCCGCAGGTCCGGGCGGCGCGCGCCGAGTTCGGTCACGATCCGGTCGAAGGTGATGTCCTGGTGGTCGAGCAGTCCCAGGAACTCCTTCTTCGCGGTGCGGACGGCTTCGGCGAAGCCGAGGTCGTCGTCCAGGCGCAGCGGGATCGGCAGCAGGTTGGCGAAGTGGCCGACCATCGTCTCGGTGGCGGTGGTGGGGCGGCCGGACAGCACGGTGCCCAGGGCCAGGTCGGGCCGGCCGCTGTGCCGGGCCAGGACGACGCCGAACAGGGTGACCATGACCAGGAACGGGGAGACGCCCAGGCCGTCGGCGAGTTCCTTGAACTCGGCGCTCTCCTGGGAGGTCAGGGACCAGCCCGCTTTGTGGCCGGTGTGGGTGACGGTGCCGGTCCGGGCGTGGTCGGTGGGGAGGTCGAGTTCGTGCGGGATCCCGTCCAGGGTCTCGCGCCAGTACTTCAGGCTGCGTTCGCCGGGGGCGGCGTTGAAGCGCTCGGCCTGCCAGTCGGCGAAGTCGCCGTAGCCGGGGGTGTCCGGGGCCGGCGGCGGTGTGCGGCCGCCCCCGATCCGGGCGGCGTATTCGGCTTCGAGGTCGCGGTGGATCAGGTTCAGCGACCATTCGTCGCAGATCAGGTGGTGGATGGTCAGCTGGAGCAGGTGCCGGTCCTCGGCGACGCGGACGAGCAGCACGCGCCACAGCGGCGCGGCGGTGAGGTCGAAGGGCTGCCGGGAGCGGTCGCGCGCCAGGTCCAGGGCCGCGCGGTCGGCGTCGGGGCGGTCGGCGTCGGGGCGGTCGGCCAGGTCGACGGTCTCGAAGGCGATGCCGACCGTGTCGTGGACGGTCTGCACCGGGTCGGAGCCGGCGGTGAAGGAGATCCGCAGCGCGTCGTGGCGGCGGGCGAGTTCGGCGAGGCTGTCGCGCAGGATCGCGGCGTCGAGTGCGCCGTGCACCCAGGACAGGTCGTGGACCAGGTAGGGGTCGTCGTCGAGCCCTTGGCTGCTGGCGATCCAGACGCCCCACTGGACCGGGGCCAGTGCGGCGGACGTGCGCTCGCGGCGTGCTATTCGGGTCGCCACCTCGTCATCCCTTCTCCCAGACCATGAGCGGTCCTCGGACCCGCATGATCAGTTCGGTCCCCAGCTCGACCAGGAGGTCCTCGAACAGCGGGGTGGCTCCGTCGCCGTTGGCGAGGATCACCAGGCCGTGGCCCTCCTGGACGTCGACGGCGTAGATGGTGCGGAAGCCCGGGCCGTCGCCGGGGTGGCCGATCCAGAGCCTGGAGTTCAGGTCCCTGACGACGGTGCCGAGGCCGTAGCCGGAGCGCAGTCCGCCGAGCAGCTCGGTCGCGGAGCCCCGGTCCAGGAGCACGCCCTCGTCGCGGGCCAGGGCCCGGTACAGGTCGGCGCCGATGCGGGCGAGGTCCGAGGCGCTGGCCCACAGTTCCAGGTCGTGGGGCTGGTCGGCGGTGCGGCGCGGGCGGGTGTACCGGCGGCCGGTGGCGCTGTGGCCGGCAGCGGTCCGGGCGTGGTGCTCGGGGTCGGGGTGGAGCGGGAGCATGGCGGAGTCGGCCAGTCCGAGCGGGCCGAAGACGTGCTCGGCGAGGCTCTCGGCGAACGTCCGCCCGGTGAGCTGCTCGATGAGCCGTTCCACCAGGATGAAGTTGAACAGCGAGTAGTCGTAGGCCTCGCCGGGGGCCCGGGCCGCGCGCGGCGCGCCGTCGGCGCCGTCCGGCACCAGCCCCGAGCGGTGGCTGAGCAGATGGCGCATGGTGAGCGGACCGCCGCCGGCGAAGGCCGGGAGCCGCAGGGCGACGGGCAGGTCGTCGACCGGCTGGTCGAGCGCGAGCGTCCCGGCCCGGACCAGCCGCAGCACGGTGATGGCCGCCAGGTGCTTGGCCACCGAGCCGGTCGGGAAGCGGGTGCGGACGTCGAGCTCGTGCCCCTCCCGTCCCGAGCCGCCGTGGGCCCAGGCCGCGACCCGGCCCTCGGTGATGGTCGCGACGCTGATCCCGGGCACCCGGTACTGCTTCATCGGCGCCGTCAGGAGCGGCGAGCCGGGGCGCAGCCGGGCCAGCCAGGTCGCGGGGTGGGTCCGGTCCAGCTCCCAGGTCGCCACCTGGCCGATCGCGCGGCGGAGGCGGCCGAGGTAGAGGTCGGCGAAGGCCCGGACTGTCTCCTCGGTCCAGCGGCGGCGGGGATAGACGATGTCGAGGAACAGCCGCCCCCGGTCCACGCCGGTGGTGATGTCGAGCAGGTAGGCCGGGTCCTCGTCGGCGCGCCGCTCGGCGCCGAGGCTGCCGGGCTCGGGGGTGAACAGGCTTTCGCCGACGTCGCCGGAGCCCAGCTCGCCCAAGTAGTTGAAGCACACCTCGGAGTCCGGGAAGCCGGGGCGTGCGGCGTCCGGGTCCTGATCCGCGTCCCGCTCCGGGGCCGCCAGGTATTTGGCGACGCCGTGGCCGAGGACGTCCAGGGGCGCACGCCGTATCTGGTCCCTGACCTGGGTCACGTAGCCGCCGAAGGTGTTGACGTCCCGGGTGTCGAGCGTGACCGGGTAGAAGGCGGTGAACCAGCCGACCGTGCGGGTGACGTCGGGGCCGCCGGGGCCCGCCTCGCGGCCGTGCACCTCCAGGTCGACCGGGACGTGCCCGGCGCATCCCCACTCGCGCAGCGCCGGAACGGCGGAGGACAGCAGCAGCTCCAGCGCGGAGATCTTGCCCTTGCCCCGGCTGGCACGCAGGAACCGCTGGGTCTCGGGCTCGGTCAGCGCGAGCCGGACCGAGGCGGGGCCGGGGCCGGCCGTCGCGGCGGCCGGGTCGGCGGGGACCATCGGGGAATCAGTGGCCGACTCCGCTGCGGGGCCCCGGCTCCGCTCCGGACCCTGAGTCGGCACCAGGTCGTGCAGGTAGTCCGACCACGCCTTGAACGAGGCGGTGCGCGCGGGCAGGGCGACCGCCCGGCCGTCCGCCGCCGACCGGTAGGCGCCGGCCAGGTCCTCCAGCAGGATGTTCCAGGACACGAGGTCGACCGCCATGTGGTGGACCGTCAGCAGCAGCAGGTCGCCCGCCTTGGCGCCGGTGCGGAGCAGCGCCGCGCGGAACACCGGTCCGTCGCGCAGGTCCAGGCCGCCTTGCACCGCGTCGCCCACGGCCCGGAGCGCGGAGTGCCGCTCCTGGTCCGCGACGTCGCGCAGGTCGTGCACCTCCAGTGGTTCCTGGCTGCCCGCCGCCAGGAACCACTGCCGCCAGCCAGCGTCCTCGCGGGCGACCCGCAGCCGCAGCGCGTCGTGGTGGTCGCTCAGGGCCCTGACGGCCTGCCGCAGCGCGGCCTCGGACACCTCGCCGCCCCAGCGGAGCAGCCGTGACTGGTTGAAGCGGCCCTGCGCCCCGTGGTGCGCCAGGAACCAGCGCTGGACCGGGGTCAGCCGCACGGCGCCGGCCACCGGCGTCTGATCGGCCGGGACCGGCTTGTCCCGCACGTCCAGCACCGCGGCGAGCTCCTCGATGGTCTGGTGCTTGAACAGGTCCGTCGACGCCATGACCAGGCCCTCGTGGCGCACCGCCGAGGCCACCCGCATGGCGAGGATCGAGTCGCCGCCGCGGTCGAAGAAGTTGTCCGCCACGCCGGGGTCCTTGATGCCCAGCACCCGTTCCCAGGCGGCGGCGAGGATGCGCTCGCTGTCGCTCTCGGCCGCGCGGGAGGCAGCGGGGGCCGGGACCGGTGCGACGCCCTGCGGCAGGCGCGCGCGGTCGATCTTCCCGGCCGACGTCAGCGGCATCTTCTCCAGCACCGCGACCAGCGACGGGACCATGTAGCCGGGCAGCTTGCCGGCGACGAAGGCCCGGACGTCCGGCGCCGTGACCTCCGCGCCCGGCGCCGGGACGACGTAGGCGATCAGCCGCCGCGCGCCGGCGGCGTCGTCCACCGTCTCCACGACCGCTTCCAGGATCGCGGGATGGTCGGCCAGCCGGGCCTCGATCTCCCCCGGCTCCACCCGGAAGCCGCGGATCTTCACCTGGCGGTCGACGCGCCCGATAAACTCCAGCCGGCCGTCTGCCTGCCAACGGACCAGGTCGCCGGTGGCGTACATCCGCGCGCCCGGTTCGGTGCCGAAGGGATCCGGCAGGAAGCGCTGGGCCGTGAGCCCGGCGTCGTTGAGGTAGCCCCGGGTCACTCCCATCCCGCCCGCGTAGAGCTGGCCGGGCACCCCGACCGGGACCGGGCGCAACTGCTCGTCCAGGACGTAGGCGGTGGCGTTCGGGATCGGCCGGCCGATCGGCACCTCGGTGCCGGGGCGGTACTCGACCAGGTCGCTGGTGGTCGTGGTGGTCAGCTCGGTCGGGCCGTAGGTGTTGACCAGCGACAGCTCGGGATGCCGGGCCAGCACCCGGTCGCACTGCGGCCGCCGGGCCGCGTCGCCGCCGATCAGCACCTGGTCGATCCCGGCGAAGGCGTCGATCTGCTCGTCGACGAACTGGTGGAACAGCGGGGTCGTGATGCTGACGTTCGTGATCTCGTACCGCCGGAACAGCTCCGCCATCTCCGGCAGGTCCATCCGCGAGCGCCCGGGCATCACCAGGGTCGCGCCGTTGAGCAGCGAGCCCCAGATCTCCTCGACGGAGGCGTCGAACGCGACCGGCGCCAGTTGCAGGAAGCGGCGGCCCGGCCCGCTGGCGATGTAGCCGGAGTGGCGGCCGATCCGCGCCAGATTGCGGTGGGTCAGGCCGACGCATTTGGGCGTCCCGGTCGAGCCGGAGGTGTAGGTGACGAAGGCCAGCATGTCCGGATGCACGGCCACTGGCGCGGGCGCAGGCGCGGCTCCGACTCCAGCTCCGGCTCCGGCTTCGTCCGGTTCCGGAGCGCCGGGCGCGCGGTCGGCGAGCACCACAGCGGCGTCGAGCGCCGCACAGCGCAGCGGGCGGGTCGCGACATCGTGGCCCTCGGCGGCGATCAGCAGCGTCGCGCCGCTGTGGTCGAGCATGAACGCCAGCCGGTCGGCGGGCAGGTTGTGGTCGAGCACCAGATAGGCGCCGCCGGCCTTCAGGATCCCGATCAGGACCGGTATCAGGTCACTGGTTCGCGGCATCGACACGCCGACAACCGTCTCGGGCCGTACCCCGGCGGCCGTCAGCCGGGCCGCGACCAGGTCCGACCTGGCGTCCAGCTCCCGGTAGCCGAGGAACCCGTCGCCGTCGAGCACCGCGGTGTGGTCGCCGAACGCCGCGACCGCTTCGGCGAACAGGCCGGTGAGCGTCACCGTCGCTTCCGGTTCGGTGCGGTCGCGCGACCAGGCGGCGAGCTGCTCCAGTTCGCCGGCCGGCAGCAGCTCCAGGTGCGCCAGTGTCGCGTCAGGGTTGTGGAGCAGTTCGCGCAGCAGGTGCTCGTACTGGTCGGCGATCCGGTGCGCGACCGCGTCCTCGATCCGGGCCGGCTCATAGGTGAGGTGGACGACCAGCTCGTCGCGGCCGCGCAGCACGACGGACAGGTCCAGGGGGTAGCCGGCCTGCTCGACCGCGTGGACCCGGCGCAGCGCGAGGCGCGCGAAGCCGTCGTCGGCGGGGCCCGCCTCGGGCACGAACTGGAACAGGGTCTCGAACAGCTCCTCGCCGCCGGCGACGCCGCTGACCCGGCGGATGCGGTCCAGGCCCATGTGCTCCAGCCGGCGCGCGGTGGACAGCGTCTGCTGCAACCGGAGCAGCCACGAGCCCACGGTCTCGGCGGGATCCAGCCTGCTGCGGACCGGCACGGTGTTGATGACGAGCCCGACGACGTCCGCCACCCGCGAGTAGTCCGCGCCCCGGCCGGAGAAGATCGTGCCCCAGCAGACGTCGGAGCGTCCGCTGCGGCTGGCGACCACCAGCGCCCAGGCCGCCTGGACGACGGTGTGGACGGTGCAGTTGTGGCGGCCGGCGAAGTCCGCGAGGTCGGCGACGAAGCCGGAGTCGGCGGTGCGCACGATCGAACGGCTCTGATGCCCCTCCTCCGCGCCGGCGGGCGCGGCGCACGCCAGCGGGGTGGGTTCGGACAGGTCGCCGATCAGGGTGCGCCACTGCTCGGCGTCGGCGTCCTGGTCGCGGGTCGCGAGCCACGCGACGTGCTCGCCGAACTGGGCCGGCCTGGGCAGCACCGGGAACTCGCCCCGGTCCGCGAGGCAGGCGTAGGCCAGCGCGAGTTCGTCGAGCACCTTCGCGCTGCTCGCGCCGTCGATGAGCAGGTGGTGCACGTGCCAGACGATCCGGTACCGGCCGGCGCCGACCTTGATCAGGTCGAACGCCAGCGGCGGAGCCTCGGTCAGCTCCGGGTCGCCGTGCCGGTGCTCGCTCAGCAGCAGCTCCAGGCGCTCGGCCTGGTCCGGCGCGCCGAGCGTGCTCCAGTCGTGGGTGCGGACCTGGGCCGGGGCAGTCCGGTGCACGACCTGCACCGGGTGCGGCACGTCGTCGACCACGAACGTGGTGCGCAGCGCCTCGTGCCGACCGCGGACGAACCGCCAGGCCGCGACGAACGTCTCGGGGTCCAGGTCCTGATCGACCTCGTAGACGGTCTGCGTCAGGTAGTTGCCCTCACCGGGGTTCTTCAGCGTCTCGAACAACAGTCCCTGCTGCAACGGCGAGAGCTGGCACACCCGGGTGACCGATCCGGCGCGGAACTTCGTCAGCACCGCGCGCACGGCATCACGATCGAGGTCCGCCAGGCTGATGTCGACGTCGGCGTCGAGACCGGTCCCGGCGCTGCCGTCGATCGAGTCGGCGTCGATGCTCACGACGGTCCTCTCAGGAACTCCCGCAGACTCCTGGGCCGCAGATCGGTCCAGACCTCGTCGACGTGGTCGACGCACTCCTGCCTCGACCCGCGGACCTCCAGGGCCCGCCAGCCCGCGGGCACCGCCTTGGAGCCCGGCCAGATCGAGTACTGCTCCTCGCCGTTGACGACGACCACGTACTCCTCCGCCACTTCGCCTGCCACGATCCCGCCTCCTTCCCGCCGTCAGGTCATCGCGACCAGGACGCGGCGGTCGCCCGTGAACGCGCTCCGGCCGTGGGCCATCCGCATGTTGTCGATGATCAGCACGCTCCCCGCCTGCCACGGGAGCTCCAGCGCGACCTTCCGATAGGACTTCGTCACCGCTTCGATGTCGGCTTCGGGGATCGGCGAGCCGTCGCTGAAGTGGGCGTTGCGCGGCAGCTCCGACTCGTCGTAGAGCTCCAGGAGCGCCTCGCGCACCTCGGGATCCAGCGTCGAGGGGTGGAACAGGTTGGCCTGGTTGAACCAGACCTCCTGGTCCGAGGACGGCGCCACCCGGGTGGCCGGGCGCAGCGCGTCGGTCCGCAGCTCCCCGTCGGCCCACACCGCATCCATCCCGTGCTCCCGGCAGTACCGCTCGACGGCCTGCTGGTCCGAGGTCTGATACGCCTCCTGCCAGGTGAGGCCGAGCCCCTCGCGGTAGTTCCGGGTGTAGACGACGCCGCCGTCGAAGCGGTCCCGGACGTCGCCGGGGAGGTTCTCCAGGACCTGCCGGCTGTCGGCGATCGGGGTGCAGCCGCCGGTCGCGGGCGCGACCTCGCACAGGAAGTACAGGTATCCCGGCCAGGAGTCCGAGTAGGAGTTCTCGTTGTGCATCGGGATCTCTTGGCTCGCCGGATACTCGGTGGAGGTGTAGACGTTGCCCTTCACCGACGACCGCGGCGTCGAGCGCTCGGTGTACGACAGCTGCGGTCCGCCGAGCGCCGAGACGACGTCGCCGAACTCGTCGACCCCGCCGGCCAGGCCCCGGAGCACGACCGCGCCGTGGATCTGGAGCTCGTGCGTCAGCTGCGACTTGTTGTCCTCGACCCAGCGCAGCGAGACCCCGCCGGGAGGTGCGAACTCCAGCGCCGTGGTCCAGCCGTTCCCTTGTTCCAGTCCCCTCATCGGACTTCCTCCCTCACCGGGCGGCTCGCGGGGCGAGCGTGGCGGAGCATTCCTCTGACCGTGCGGTGGCGCAGCACGTCCCTGATACCGATCCCGATCCCTGCGGCCCGCGCCAGACCGACGAGCTGAGCGGCGCCGACGCTGCCGCCGCCGAGGTTCAGGAAGTCGTCGTCCGGGCCGACCCGGTGCGCGCCGGTCACCTCGGCGACCAGGCGGCACAGCAGGTCGGCGGGATCGGCCTCACCGTCGCCGGGCCCGGCGGCACCGGAGGCGTCCTCGATCGCGGCCAGCCAGGCCCGGTCGACCTTGCCGTTGGCCGTCAGCACGAAGTCGCCGACGACCGTGATCCGGCTCGGCACCAGGAACGCCGGGACCGCTGCCTCCAGCTCGGCTCGGATCGCGGCGGCATCCAGCTCCGCGCCGGGAACCGGCCGGACGAACGCCGACAGCCGCTTCGACCCGGTCGCGGCGGCGGTGGCCAGCACCGCCGCCTGGGAGATCCCGGCACAGCGCAGCAACGCGGCCTCGACCTCGCCCAGCTCGACCCGGTGGCCGTCGATCTTGACCTGGTCGTCCTCCCGGCCGAGGTACTCCAGGATCCCGGAGGCGTCGCGCCGGACCAGGTCGCCGGTCCGGTACCAGGTGGCGCCCTCGGCGCCGAACGGATCGGGCCGGAACCGCAGCTCGCTGAGATGGGCGTCGTGCAGATACCCGCGCGCCACCTGCGCCCCGCCGATGTAGAGCTCGCCGACGTCCCCGTCCGGCACCTCGCGGCCCTCGCCGTCGAGCACGTGCAGGCGGGTGCCCGCGGTGGGCACGCCGATCGGCACCGGTCCGTGAACAGCACCATCCGGGCCGCCCGGGCCAGCCGGCTCCACCCGGTGGATACAGCAGCCGACAGTGGCCTCGGTCGGGCCGTACTCGTTGATCACCTCCACCCCCGGGTGGCCGGCCCACCAGCGGTTCAGCGCCTCCCGATACAGCGCCTCGCCGCCGATGACCAGCTGCTCGCTCGGCGAGACCACCTCGGGCAACGCCTCCAGCAGCGGCAGGTGCGACGGCGTGACCTTGAGGAACGAGGGCTTGCCGAGGTGCGCCGGAACGCCGTCGGCGGCGATCGCCATCAGGTTGCCGGTCTCGATCGTCCCGCCGGCGATCAGCGGGCCGAACAGCGAGGTCACCGACATGTCGAAGGAGATGGAGGAGTGCACCAGGGTGCGTCCGGCCAGCGCCGGGTACTCGGTCAGCGCGACCCGCAGGTAGACCGCGAGCGCGGCGTGGTCGATGACGACGCCCTTCGGCGCGCCGGTCGATCCCGAGGTGTGGATGACGTAGGCGGTGTCGTCGGGGGCCGGGCCCACGGGGCGGTCGACGGCGCCGACCAGCGCCTCGCCGGCCGCCTCCAGGTCGGCGAGGAGCACTGTCTCCGGCGCTGCCCCGGCCTGGACCAGGCCGGCACGGTCGGCTATGACCAGTCCGGCCTTCGAGCTCGCGACGATCGCCGCGGTCCGCTCCTCGGGGTCGTCCGCGGCCAGCGGCACGTATCCGGCGCCGGACTTGAGCACGCCGAACAGCGCCACCAGCAGGTCTGCCGAGTTGGGCATCCGCACCGCGACCAGCCCGCCCGGCCCGAGGCCGCGGGCGGCCAGCGACCGGGCCACCAGCTCCGAGCGCCGATCAAGGTCCTGATAGGTCACCGCCGACCGCTCGTCGACCACCGCCGTGGCGAGCCCGTTCCGCTCCACCTGGCGGCGGAACAGCGCGAGCAGCCCAACGAACGCGCCGGGTCCGCACTCCGACCCGCTCCCCGGTCCGTACTCCGATCCGCTCCCCGGTCCGCACTCCGATCCGCTCCCCGCTCCGCACTCCGGTCCGCTCTCCGATCCGGTCTCCGGGCCGCTCCCCGGGGCCGTCACGCGGCGACCCGCTTCAACAGACCGCGGACCTGCGCGGCCGTGGCCTCGCTCCGCAGCAGGTCCTCGCGCGCCGCGTCGATCCGCAGGTGCCGGCCGTCGAAGCCGTCCGCGGTGGCGCCGGCCGAGAGCAGCACCGTGGTGTCGCCCCAGCGCAGGCCGTCGTCCTCGATCTGGGAGGCGCGGAGCAGGTAGCTGCCATAGCCGCGGAAGGCCAGTTCGAGTTCGACGCCGATGTCGGCGGCGATGCCGAGGCGTTCGAGGTTCGCACCGCATGCTTCGCCGTAGGCCGTGGCCAGGATCTCAGTGACCTGTTCCAGGTCCGGTTCGCCTTCGGTCGCCCGCCGCGCGCGCCGGACATGGCTGTCGCGCTCGTCGGCGGTCAGGGCGGACATCGCCTGGACGGTGGCGGTGAAGTCGTCCAGGAAGGTCGCGGCGGTGGGCCGCTCGGGGTCGAACAGGACGACGCGCGGCCGGACGCCGTAGCCGTCCTCCATACGGTCGGCCAGCGCCAGCGCGAACAGGCTTCCGGAGCAGTATCCGAAGACTGCCTCGACGCGCGGGGCCCAGGCGCCCATCGCGTGCGCCCAGCCGTCGACGAACCATTCCAGGGAGGGTTCGCCGGGGCCGTCGGGCAGGTCGTCGGGCAGGGTGGTCAGGCGGACGTCGTGGTTGCGGGCCAGCAGCGGGGCGAGGTCATGGAAGGTGGCCTCGCTCCGGGCGGTGCCGTCCACGTCGACGGCCAGGACGAGGTCGCCCTCGGCGCCGGCGCCGATCCGGTGCCAGTCGGGCCGGTTCACCGCTCGGCTCCGAGCCGGTCGTGCACGGCCTGGGCGACGGCGGCGACGGTGCGGCCGCGGAAGACGTCCCGGATCGAGACTTTGACGTCGAACTCGCGGCGCAGCCGGGCGACCAGGCGGGCGGCGAGCATGGAGTTGCCGCCGCGTTCGAAGAAGTCGCCGGCGGCGGGGAAGCCCGTGGCGGGGAAGCCGGTGGCGGCGCCGCCGGCGGGCGCGCGTTCGGCCAGCAGGTCGTCGAAGAGGGCCGCGACCCGCTCCTCGACCGTGCGCGGGTCGGTCTGCTCGTCGGAGGCCACGGGCTGCGAGACCTCGTCGGTGTTCGTCATGGGGTGCCCCTTTCGAGCCTCGCGTGCGGCCGGTCCAGGACGGTCCCGGCCAGGGCGAGGAACTGGGCGCCGATGGTCTCGGCGGTGGACTGGCGGAAGAGGTCCGTGGAGTACTCGATCCGGACGCTGCCGCCGGCCTCGGACTCCGAGAGCGAGATGCTGAGGTCGCATTTGGCGATGTGCATCTCGGGCCGGAGGTTCTCGCACCGGACGTAGGGCAGGTCCCACGCGGAGGCGAGTCCGGCGCTGTAGACGAAGGCGTGCTGGACCAGCGGGGTGCGGGACAGGTCGGGGGCGACGCGGAACTCGTCGACCAGGCGGGCGAAGGGCACGTCCTGGTGGGAGAAGGCGTCCAGGCAGGCGGTGCGCACGCGGCCGAGGTAGTCGGCGAAGGACAGGGCGCCGGAGGTGTCGGTGCGCACGACGACGGTGTTGACGAAGTATCCGATCAGGTCCTCGGTCTCGGCGCGGACGCGGCCGGAGACCGGGGTGCCGACCGCGATGTCGGTCGCGCCGCTCAGGCTGCTCAGGAGCAAGTGGTAGACCGCCAGGTAGCACATGTAGGGAGTGACCCGGAGCTCCTGGGCCAGCTCGGACACCCGCGCGGAGAGTCCTCCGGGCAGGGGCACACGCAGGGCTTCGCCGTGCCCGCTGCGGGTGGCCGGGCGCGGCAGGTCCGTCGGCAGGTCGAAGGGTTCGAAGCCGGCCAGGTACTTGTGCCAGAACGCGATCTGGGGTTCGAGGCGGTGCTCCTGGGCCTCGCTCTGCTGCCAGATGCTGAAGTCCGCGTACTGGATCGCCGGCGGTGCCGGGTCCGAGGCGCGGCCGGTCCGCGCCGCCTCGTAGTGCAGCGGCAGCTCGCGGGCGATGACGCCGAGCGACCAGCCGTCGCAGACGATGTGGTGGACGACCAGGGTGAGCAGGTGCTCGTCCGGGGCCAGCCGGGTCAGCCGCAGGCGCAGCAGCGGGCCTGCTTCGAGGTCGAAGGGCTCCGCGACGAGTTCGCGCACCTGCCGGTCGGCCAGCGCGCGCAGGCTCTCGCCGCCGAGGTCCGCCTGGTCGCGGTACTCGAACGGCACGCGCGCCGCCTCGTCGACGAGCTGGACCACGACGCCGTCGTCGTCGAGCACGAACCGGGTCCGCAGCACCTCGTGCCGCTCGACCAGCCGAACGAACGCGGCGCGCAGGGCGTCGGGGTCCAGGGCCCCGGTCAGCCGGATCGCCTCGGGGTAGACGTACTCGCGGCTGCCCGGGTTGATCTGGTCCATCAGCCACAGCTGCTGCTGGCCGTGCGAGGCGACGACGGAGCGCACCCCGGCGGCGCGGGGCCGGATGGCCTCGGACCGCCGTGCCCCGGCGATCCGGGCCAGCAGCTCGCGCTCGGCGGCGGCGGTGTCCATCAGGACCCGGCCTGTTCGGCGGCGACCCGCTCGACCAGCGCGGTCTTCATCTCCGCGACCGTCGGCGCCTCGTAGACCTCGCGGATGCTGAGCCGGATCCCCAGGCCCTGGTCGAGGCGGTTGATGAGCTGGGTGACCATCAGCGAGTGGCCGCCGAGGTCGAAGAAGTTGTCGTGCACCCCGACGGACTCGACGCCGAGGGCCTGGGCCCAGATGTCCGCGACGGTGCGCTCGATCTCGTCGCGCGGGGCCACGGTCTGTGCTTCCTGGACGCGCAGGCGCCGGCGGGTGCCCCGGGCGAGCGCGGCGACGTCGACCTTGCCGTTGACGGTCAGCGGGATCTCGTCGACGGTGACGAACACGGCCGGGATCATGTAGCCGGGCAGCCGGTCCTTCAGCGCGGCGCGCAGCGACCGGACGTCGAGCTCCTGCTCGGCGCTCTGGACGACGAAGGCGACCAGTTCCATGTCCGCCACCCCCGACCGCTGCCGGCGCTCGGCGATGACGGCGCAGTCCTTGACGGCGGTCTTGGCCCGCAGCGCGGCCTCGATCTCGCTCAGCTCGATGCGGTAGCCGCGGACCTTCACCTGGCGGTCGAGCCGGCCGAGGAACTCCAGCTCGCCGTCCGGGTTCCAGCGGGCCAGGTCGCCGGTGCGGTAGTAGCGGACGGTGCCGCCGCCGAGCCCGGCGCGCGTGACGAAGCGCTCGGCGGTGCGCTCAGGGCTGCGGTGGTAGCCGCGACCGACGCAGCGTCCGCCGATCAGCAGCTCCCCGGGCACCCCGGTCGGCGCCGGCCGGCCGGCGTCGTCGACCACGACGACCTCGGTTCCGGCGAGCGGGCGGCCGATCGGCGGGACGGCGAGGTCCTCGCCGATGAGCGTGCCGGCCGGGACCGTGTAGGCGGTGGCCCAGATGGTCGCCTCGGCCGGGCCGTAGAGGTTGGTGAGCGTGAACGGCAGCCGGGTGCCGACGGGCAGCTCCAGCCGGTCGCCGCCGGCCCCGAGCCACTTCAGGTCCGGCACGGCGTCGTGGTGGTGGGTCAGCAGGTGCATGGCGAGCGGCGTCGGCAGATAGCAGTGGGTGACGCGGTGCGTGGTGAGCAGCCGCACGACCTCTTCGGGGGTGAGGCGGACGGTGCTCAGCAGGCACGTCGCGCCGGCCGCCAGGACCCGCCACATCTCCCAGACCGACACGTCGAAGGACTGGCTGGCGGTGCAGGGGACGAGGGAGCCGCTCGGCAGCGGCAGCTCCGCGGTGCTCCAGCGGATGTGGGCGGCCAGGCCGCCCTGCTCGATCATGACGCCCTTGGGCGTGCCGGTCGACCCGGAGGTGTAGATGACGTAGGCGAGGTCCGCCTGGTCGCCGTCCGCGGGCAGCGCTGTCGTGAGGTCCTGCCCGAGCCGGACCGCCTCGTCGACGGTGACGGCCGGCGCGGTCCCGGCCGGGACGCGCTCGCGGGTGGACTCGGAGCAGAGGACGAAGTCGACGCCGTCGAGCATGGTCGCCAGGCGCTCGGCGGGTTCGGCCGGGTCGATCGGCGCGTAGGCCAGCCGCGCCTTGTGCGCGGCCGCGGCCGCGATCGGCAGATCACGTCCGCGCTTGACGAACACGCCCACGATCGACTGCGGCGGGAGCCCCTCGGCGAGCAGCGTCCGGGCGACGGCGTCGGAGTGCGCTTCGAGTTCCGCGTAGGTGATCCGGCCGCTGTCGTCCTGGACCGCGATCGCGTCCGGCGTCCGGCGGGCCCAGGTCCCGATGTGGTCGACGACCCGGGCGGCCTCAGGACGGCTTTCCGAGGCGGCCTCCGCGGCCGGTTCCCCCTCCGGCCGCGCCGGACTCCGGCCCAGCACCGCCAACTCGCCCTGCTCGCCCGCGCCGACCAGCGGCAGCGTCGAGAACGGCCGGGTCGGCTCGGCGAGCAGCCGGTCCAGCAGCTCGACATAGCGTCCGGCCCACCGCTGGACCGTGGCCGCGGCGAACAGGGCGCTGTTGTACTCCCACGTCATGGTGATGCGCTGGTCGGCGACCTCGCGGCGGCCGGTGTACGCCTCCCCGGCCGGCAGCACGATGATGCTCAGGTCGAACTTCGCGGAGCGGTTGGACGGGTAGGAGATGGTGCCGGTCGCCTCGCCGATGCTGAGTTCCGGGAACGCGCTGTCGTGGGCGCTGAACATCACCTGGGCGAAGGGGTTCGCCGGGGAGCCGCGGTCGGGGTTGAGGGCGCGCACGATCTCCGGGAACGGCACCTCCTGGAGGTCCCCGGCGCCGGTCACGTCGTCGTGGACCTGGCGCACCAGGTCCTCGAACGAGTCCAGCGGCCGGACCGTGGCCCGCAGCAGCACGGTGTTGACGAACATCCCGACGACGTCCTGGGTGTCGGCCAGGCGCCGGTTGGCGAACCAGGACCCGACGCACAGGTCGGCCTGCCGGGTGTGCTGGGACAGGAAGACGTGGAACGCCGCGGACATCATGTCGAACAGGGTGATGCGGCGCTCCCGGCAGAAGGCGCGCATCCGGTCGGGCAGCGATCCGGGCAGGCTCACGCGCACCACGGCGCCGGCGTGGCCCACGACCGCCGACCGCGCGACGTCGGGCGTCAGCGCCACCGGGTCGCCGAGCGTCGACAGGCGCTCGCGCCACGGCGCCAGCTGCGCGGCGAGCGCCCCGTCCGTGCCGAGTTCGCGCTGCTGCCAGGCCGCGTAGTCGCCGTAGGTGAGCGCGGGCTCGGCCAGCGGCGAGGGCTCGCCGGACAGGTAGGCGTCGTAGAGGACGGAGAACTCGCGCATGATCAGGCCGAAGGACCATCCGTCGTGGATGATGTGGTGCTCCAGCAGGACGATCTCGTACTGGTCCTCGGCGGTCCGCACCACGGTCCAGCGCTGGAGCGGCAGGCTGGTCAGGTTCAGCGGCGCGGCGATGGCCTCCTGGATGCGGGCGTCCGCGGCGGCGCGCCGTTCGCCGGGGAGCACCTCGCGCAGGTCGACCCGCTCCGCGGCGACCGGCGCCGGCGGGTGCGTGTCCTGCCAGTAGCCGTCGACGTCCTCGGAGTAGGTGGTGCGCAGGACCGGGTGCCGGCGGTGCAGCTCGGTCAGGACCCGGTCCAGGACCTCCAGGTCCAGGGCGCCGGAGACGCGGATGATGGCCTGGAACCGGTAGGACATGTCATCGGGGTCGAGGTCGGCCATGTACCAGAGCTGCTTCTGCTGGACGGACATCGGCACTTGGGAGACCCGGGCCGGGGTGACGGCCGGGAACCGGCGCGGGCCGCCCTGGCGCTGCTCGATCAGCTCGGCCTGGGCCCGGACCGTGGGGGCGTGGATGAGGTCGCCGACCGACAGGTCGACCCCGGCCAGGCGGGCGATCTGCACCGCGACGCGCATGCTGCGCAGCGAGTGCGCGCCCAGGGACATCAGGTCGTCCTCGGCGCCGACCTGGTCCAGGCCCAGCTCCTCGGCCCACAGCGCGGCCACCTGGGCCTCGTACCCGGGCCGGGGCGGCACATGGCCGCCGGCGTCCAAGAAGCGGCGGGGCGCGACCTCGATCCCGGCCAGCGCAGCGCGGTCCAGCTTGCCGCTGGGCAGCAGGGGCATCCGCTCCAGGACGGTGAAGTAGGCGGGCACCAGGGCGGCGGGCAGCTTGGCGGACAGGTAGGCGCGCAGCTGCCGCACCGAGGGGATCTGGCGGTAGTCCTCGGGGACGACGTAGGCCACGAGGCTGTCCTGGCCGTGGACCTCGCGCAGGGCCACGTGCGCCGCACCGACCTCGGGGTGCGCGGCCAGGGTGGCCGCCGCCTCGTCCGGCTCGATGCGGACGCCGCCGATCTTGACCTGGTCGTCCAGGCGGCCGAGGAACTCCAGCGTGCCCTCGGCGGTCAGGCGGACGCGGTCGCCGGTGCGGTAGAAACGCTCCCGGTCCGGGCCGGCCACGAACCGCTCGGCGGTCAGCTCGGGGCGGTCCAGGTAGCCGTCGGCGATGCCGGTGCCGCCGAGCCAGAGCTCTCCCTCGCCGCCGGCGGCGACCGGGCGGCCGGACTCGTCGACGACCTCGGCCCGCACGCCGGGGACGGCCTGGCCGATCACGATCGGGTCCTCGGCGTGCTCCAGCCGGTGCACGGTCGCGGTGATGACGGCCTCGGTGGGGCCGTAGGAGTTGAACAGGGGGATGTCGAAGTGCTCGAACCACAGCGCGGTCTTGGCGGCGTCGAGGCGCTCGCCGCCGAGGACGACGCGGGTCAGCGCGGCGGGGGCAGTGGAGCCCCCTTCGATGATCGCCTGGGTCAGGGCGCTCCAGACCGACGGCGTGAAGTTGGCGATGCTGACGCGTTCGCGGTCCAGGAGGTGCAGGACGGAGTTGACGCTCCACGCGTCCGGCCGGGCCACCAGCGCCGCGCCGGAGGTGAGGGCCGTGAAGATCTGCTCGATCGAGGCGTCGAAGGCCAGGGAGCCGAACTGCAGGGCCCGGTCGGCGGGGTCGATCCCGTAGATCTCCCGCATGGCGGCGATCCGCTCGGCCGCCTGGCGGTGGCGGATCGGGACGCCCTTCGGGACGCCGGTGGTCCCGGAGGTGTAGATGACGTACGCCTCGCCGTCGGGCAGGGCCGTGCGGGTCACGCGCTCGGCGGACCGGGAGGCGATCAGCTCGGTGTCGGCCCGCAGGTCGATCTTGGGGATCCGGGCGACGGCCGGCTTCGCGAGGTCGACGCCGGAGCCGACCAGGGCCCGGCAGGAGGCGTCACGGAGGATGAACTCGCCGCGCTCGGCCGGCAGGTCGGGGTCGAGCGGGACGTAGCAGGCCCCGGCCTTCAGGATGCCGAGCAGGCCGGTGTAGAGGTTCGTGTCGCGCCGGGCGCTCAGGGCGACGCGGTCGCCGACCGCCACGCCGTGCCCGAGCAAGTGCCGGGCCACCCGGTTCGCCCGCACGTCCAGCTCGCCGTAGGTCAGGCGCTCCTCCCCCACGACCAGCGCGAGGGCATCGGGGGTGCTGCGAGCTCTGTGTTCGAATCCGGCGTGCAGCAGATCCGTGAACTCCTGCGACGATGAGCCCGCCGACGAGCGATTCATCGGGCATCTCCCTTGTTTGGCTGGCGGCGATCGCACTGAAGCGATTAAAGCCAGCCCGGGAGTCAAACTGCTATCATTCTCCTATCATGGGCTCTGACCTGGGTGTCAGCGCGCAGAGAAAGCAGCACTCTGCATCATCGGTAGTGGATCGTTAGTAATCCGGTAGTGGTGCGGTAGACAATTGTTAGAACCCCGCATGATTCTCAGGAAGTGCCACCTTCGGCTGAGAATGGGGTTGACTGATGTGAGTGACGGCATCTCGTTCGGCCTGCTGGGAACGGTCGTCGCCAGGCGCGGCGACTCGGCGAGCACCATCACCGGGCGCAAGGGCCTGCTGCTGGCGATCCTGCTGCTGGACGGCGGGGAGGTGGTGCCGATCGACGACATCGCCGACCTGATGTCGTCGGCGCGGGCGACTCTGTACAACAGCGTGAAGCGGCTGCGGACCGCGTTGGGCGACACCGACGAGTCCCTGATCGAGGGAATCAAGCCGGGCTACCGCATCAACATCACCCGCGACCAGCTGGACCTCGCGGTCTTCGAGGACCTGGCGGACGCCGGATTCCGGGCGTTCCGCGCCGGCGACCTGCCCACGGCGACGGCCCGGCTCCGCGCGGCCCTGGCGCAGTGGCGGGGCAACCCGCTGGGCGGCGTCGTCCTGCCGGTGCAGCTCAAGGGCCACGTCCAGCGAATGGAGGAGCTACGGCTCCAGGCCCTGGAGGACCTGAACGCCGCCTACATCCAGCTGGGGCAGCACCGCGAGGCGGTCCCCGGACTCGCCCAGCTCACCGCGGCGCACCCGCTGCGCGAGCGACCGCACGCGATCTACATGCGGGCCCTGCATTTGAGCGGACGCCAGAAGGACGCGCAGACCGTCTACTGGGACATCTGCCGCCGACTCAACGACGAGTTGGCCGCCGCCCCCGGCCCGGAACTGCGCGAGACCTACAGCGAGCTCATCCGGATCTGAGGCGGAACGGACGTGACCTCGTCAGCCCTGCACCGGATCGGGATGAACGGCCACGAAGATCGAGTACTGGATCGCGTCCTCGGCCGCCTCGCGCCCGGCCACCTCGTCCAGGAAGTCCCGGATCAGCTGGAGCAGCCGGTCATGGTCCTCCCGCCCCAACCGGACGCCCAACCGCGAGATCTCCACCTCCGCCGAAGCCGGCACCTGCCCGACCTCGGAGACGAACGCGCCGATCATGGCACTGCGCAACCGCAGATCGCTGGCATCGAGATTGAGCCGCCACGACTTCCGCGTCGCCAGATACGGAACCTCCAAAGCACCCCTGGCCCCGGCCCGCGCCCCCTGCGCCTCCAAAAACCCGGTCGCGACCAGCTTGCGCACATGGTGCAGCACAGTGGCCGGATTAGCCCCCAACCGAGTAGCGATCTCCTTGTTGGTCAGCTCCTCCTTCAGACACATCCGCAGAATCCTGATCCGCGTAGCCGACGCCAGCGCCCGAGCCTCCTCCTCACTCGGCGACCGCCGACCAGCCCGCCGACCCTCTGCTGCCATACCCCGAGCGTAACCGAGCCCCCGCGGCACAACGACCCAAAAGCTCCACAAATTGACAAGTGACGATCGATTGGGCATTCTCAACCATATCGGATCGTTCACCCCTGCTGAATGGACCGACCATGCGAGCACAACCGCCTTCCACCAGGTCAGCCGGCGATGAGGCGGCTTCCGCCGGCCCTGCGGCTGGCCCGGCCGGCAACTCCGGGTCGCTGGTCGCGGCCGGTTCGGGTGCCGCTGCCACTACTGCCGCCGCTGCCGACTCGTTCGCCGCCAAGCCGGTCGCCGTTGGAGGCGGTTCCGGCGCTTCCGGGCCCCGGATCGCCGAGCCTGCCGCCGCTGGTTCCGAGTCCGCCGCTTCTGGTTCCCTCACTGCCGGGCAGGTCACCGCCGACTCCGCCTCCCCGCCGCCCCCCACCCCCCGCCGCCGCGGCGGCCTGTTCTGGCATCGCGACTTCCGCCGCCTGTGGATCGGCGAGACGGTCAGCCAGTTCGGTACGCAGGTGTCGATCCTGGCGATGCCTCTGGTCGCCGTCGTCACGCTCAAGAGCGGTGCGGGCGTGGTCGGGGTGCTGGTGGCGATGGAGTTCGCGGCGTTCCTGTTGGTCGGGCTGCCGGCCGGGGCGTGGGTCGACCGGTGGCGGCGGCGGCCGGTGATGATCGCGGCGGATGTCGTCCGGTTCGCGCTGCTGGCTTCGGTGCCGGTCGCGGCCTGGGCCGGGGTCCTCACCATCTGGCAGCTGTACGCGGTGGCGCTGTTCCAGGGCGTGGCGACCGTCTTCTTCGACGTCGCCTACCAGAGCTACCTGCCCTCGCTGCTGGGCTCCGGCGAGCTCGTGGAGGGCAACTCCAAGCTCCAGGGCAGTGCCTCGGTGGCGCAGACCGCCGGGCCCGGGTTCGCCGGCTACCTGGTGCAGGCCCTCACCGCGCCGACCGCCGTCGCCGTCAACGCCCTGGGCTTCCTGGCCTCGGCGGTCGGCATCGGCGCCATCCGGAAGGCGGAGCCGACGCCGGAGCGCCCCGAGCATCCCCGGCTGCGCGCCGAGATCGTCGAGGGCCTGCGCGTCGTCCTGCGGCACCCGATCCTGCGCGTGCTCGCCGCCGCCACCGCCGCGGCCAACTTCCTCACCGCCGTGTTCGCCGCCGTGATCGTCGTGTTCCTCGTCCACGACGTGGGCGTCACCCCCGGCAGCATCGGGCTGCTGCTGTCCGCCGGCAGCGTCGGCGGCCTGGTCGGCGCGCTGACCACGTCGGCGATGATCCGCCGGATCGGACACGCCCGGACGGTCTGGCTGCCGCTGCTGGTCGGCTGCCCGCTGGGCATGGTGCTGCCGCTGACCCACCGCGGCTGGTCGCTGGCACTGTTCGTGGTCGGCTGGTTCGGCTTCTCCTTCGCCATCACCGTCTACAACATCGCCGCCGTCAGCCTGCGCCAGCAGCTGTGCGAGCGCTCCCTGCTCGGCCGGATGAACGCCACGATGCGCTTCCTGTCCTGGGGCGTCATGCCCTTCGGCGCCCTGCTCGGCGGCTTCCTCGGCGACGCCCTCGGCTCCCGCGACACGCTGTGGCTCACCCAGGTCGGCTACCTCGTGGTGCCGCTGCTGCTGCTCATGTCGCCGATGCGCGGCCGCCTGCCGGAGCGGGACGAGGAGTCGCCGACCCTGGCCGCCGCGGCGTCCCGAGTCTGAGCATACGAATCCGAGCTCACTCGGACCGGAACCTTCGCGACCCGGCACCGCTGGCACTCCCGCCAGGCGTCGGTACCGTCAGTGAGGTCGGTCAGATGGGCCCGGATGCCCGCCGCATCGGCGACTCCCGGCGGATACTCGGCCAACGCGGCGTGGAACAGCTCTCTGGCTTCTTCGCCGCAATCCTGCTGCAACGCCAGGTGGGCAAGCCCCTCCAGCGCGCGAGCCCGACAGGAGCGCAAAGACCGCTCCGCCGCCAGATCAGCTGCCAGACGGAACGTGGTTTCGGCGTTCGTCTCATCGCCCCCGACAAGATGCGTCTCGCCCAGCGCGTTGAGGGCATCGCACTCGACGTCCAAAAGGCGGTGCTCACGGCTGGCCCGCAAAGCGTTGCGACCGTACTCCAATGCCAAGCCCAAGTTGCCGGTCGTCCGGTGCAGGACGCACAACGCAGCGTTCGCCGTCGCCTCCACAGCAGCGTCTCCTTCACAGACCGCCGCGACCGCCGCCTCGGTAAGCCACCTCTCAGCAGCTACCGGATCGTTCCGCCGCAGCAGCAGAAGACCCAGGTCGACCAGCGGCGAGCCCTCGGCACCGCCGTCGCCGAAGGCCCGGTACGCGGCAAGCGCCTCCTCCAGGTTCGCCAACGCCTCAGCGTCCAGCCCCAACTGCCGGCACACCGAGCCCAAGTGCGTGCGCAGGACCCCCTGCACATCGCGGTCGCCAACCTCCTCGGCGAGCGCCAGCGCCGCCCCGAAGTGCCGATACGCCTCGGTGAACGCCTCGCGGCTCCTGCTCGTGACTCCGAGCTCGGTGAGCTGGCACAGCTCGCCGAACCGGTCGCCGGTGCGCCTGCTGATGGCGATGGCCTCCCGCAGCGACTCCTCCGCCTCGGGCAGCCGCCGATGCTCCCGCTGAGCAAGGGCCAGGCCGGTGAGGGACAACGCCTCGCCATGCTCGGCGCCGAGCGAGCGCGCCGCCCGCACCGCCTGCGAGAACAGTTCCAGCGACGGGTCCGGATAGTTGCCGCGCGCCAGGTACGGCTGCAATGCGCAGGTGAGCCGCCACGCCTCGGGCCACAGCCCTTCGGCGAACGCCGCGAGCGCGGTCGCGACGAGGTCGGGGCCCTCTCGTTTCAGCACGTCCAGGGCCCCGGGAGCGTCCCGGGGCGGCCGCTGGATCTCCACGTCTGAGCGACAGAGGCCATCCGAGCCATCCGTATCGCCGGCTTTGGGGAGCTCGCGGAACGGCCCCTTGGCCAGCGGCCCGCACACCGCCGACGCCCATCGCACGTGGTGGGCGGCCAAACGCCGCAACGCATCCTCCCGGGCAGCGTCGGAGTCATGGCGCAGGCAAAGGGTGTGAGCGCTGTCCCGCACGAGGTCGTGAAAGAAGTACCGGCCGGGTTCGGCCTGCACGACGAGGTTGTCCTCGAACAGCGTCTCCAGGATGTCCATGGCGTCTTCGAGCGGCACCTCGGCGAGCGCCGCGACCACGGCCGGCGAGAAGCTCCGCCCGGCGTCCAGGCTGAGCAGCCGAAGCGCGCGTCGCTGCCCGGTCGTGAGGTACCGGTAGGACAGCTGCAGCACGGCGGAGACGCTGCGCTCCCCGATGTCGAGGAACCGGGCGCGGGCCCGGTGGTCGCTCAGCAACGCGACCAAGTCGGCCACCGACCAGCTGCCGCGGTCTCGGAAGCGGGCAGCGGCGATGCGGATGGCCAGCGGGAGGCGGCCGCAGAGCTCTGACACACTGGCCAGTCCGTCCGCGGACCCGAACACGCGCCGGGCGCCGACGATCCGGGTGAACAGCGTCATCGCGTCGTCGCGCGGCATCGGCCCGAGCGAGAGCGACCGCGCGCCGTCGAGCGAAGGCAGGCGGCGCCGGCTGGTGACCAGCACGAGCGCGCCGCTGGCACCCGGAATCAGTGGCCTGACCTGCGCGGCGTCGACGGCGTTGTCGAGCAGCACCAGCGCGGCCTTGTCCGCCATCTGTGCGCGCCACGCGGCGCTGCGGCTCTCCAGATCGGCAGGGATCTGCTCCTCGGGGACACCGGCCTGGCGCAGCAGCAGGCTGAGCGCCTCGCCGGGGGTGAGGGGCACCATGCCGATGGTGAAGCCGCGCAGGTCGACGAAGAACTGGCCGTCGGGGTAGTCGGCGGCGACCGAGTGCGCGAAGTGCACGGCCAGCGCGGTCTTGCCGACGCCGCCCATGCCGTCGATGGTCGAGACGACCAGGGAGCGGGGCCGGTCGGGGTGGGGCTCGGGAAGCAGTTGTCTGAGTTCCTCGTGGCGGCCGGCGAAGTCGGGGCTGTCGCGGGGGAGGAATTTGCGTTTGGGGGTTGGTGGTGGGGTGGTCTGTGGTGGAGCAGCAGTATGTGGTGGAGCAGTTTGTGGTGGAGCAGTTTGTGGTGGAGCAGTTTGTGGTGGCGTGGTCAGCGACGGGACGGTCGGTGGTGGGGCGGTTGATGGCAGGGCGGTCGGGGGCAGGGCAGTTGATTGCAGAGCGGTCCGTGGCATGGTCAGCGCCGTGGAGGGCGAGGCTGGCTGCGAATTCGGCGATGGGTCTGGATGCGCGACCGGCTCTCCGTGGAGCACCGCCTCCTGCATCTTCTTCAGCTCGTCCCCAGGATCGAGGCCGAACTCCTCGCGCAACAAGCGCCGCCCCTCGTCGTAGACGGCGAGTGCCTCGGCCTGCCGCCCCGAGCCGTGCAGCGCCGCGATCAGGTTCACGCGCGTGGACTCGCGATACGGCTGTGTGGCGACCAGTTCGCGCAGCTCACCGACCACGTGGGTGCTCTCCCCCAGGTCGATGCGCAGCGCCATCAGGGAGTCGAGGGCTTCGAGCCGTTCCTCTTCCAGCCGGGCGCCGACGTTGGTGAAGTACGTGCGATCGAGCCCGGCGAGCGCGGGCCCGCGCCAGAGCCGGCACGCGGCGCTCAGCTCGGCGACGGCCGCGCCGCGGTCGCCGGCGCTCGCCTGGCAGCGGGCACGGACCACGCCGGAGCGGAACGCGGTGAGGTCGAGCTTTTCGGCGTCGAGATCGGCGCGATAGCCGACCGGGTCGGTGGCGAGCCCGACGCCCGGGATCCCGCCGAGGTGCCGGCGCAGGTTCCCGATCACGTTGAAGACCTGCTGCCGCGCGGAGGACGGCGGCTCGTCCCAGAGCACGTCGATGATGCGTTCGATCGGGACGGTGGTGTTGGCGTTCAACAGCAGGATCGCGAGCACCCGCCGCTCCCGGGGCCCGCCGATCTGCCGGCTCCGGCCCTGCACCACGATCTCGAACGGGCCGAGCATGCGAACTTGGAGATCCACCCAGACCTACCCCTTCCGCGCCGCCGGCCGCCGCTGTACGAGGGCTGTGCGCTGACCTCGGTCGACGAAGTGAGCGCCTTGACACGCCTGACGGGATCGCCGATCAGTAGCGGTACGGTAGTGCCCTCCACTAGCGCGATGCTGGTTTCTGGGTGCATAAATGCGGCGTCAGTAGTAAAAGGCAGAAACGTCTGCCCCACGCGTTTCTTCTGAATTCGGCCATCTGCCGGTGTCGTCGCGGTTTTCCCGCCAACGCCCCGTGACAACGCGGCGAAGCGGCATGCATGCTCGGATCGACGGGGGTCTCCCGCGTCACGTTCGACCCGCCGACCGCGGAGGGACTTCAGACCGACGACCACGGTCCCCCTGTCGAGGCGGAGCACAGCATCACCTGACATGGGATTCGCCCAGCCACAGATTTACAAAGGCGATTCCATGCGCCCTGGGGAATGTGTCAGTTCCATGATGCTTTCCCGCAATCATCATTCGGTTCGTGGAATGGAGGACCCGTGAAGTCCATCAAGGTGCGCAAGGCCGGCAACGTCCGGCTGACCGGTGTCGCCCACCCGCTCTACAGCGCCTGCGGCATCGTCGTCCCGAGCCCGGTCTGATCTTGCTGCTGACGCCGTGCTCCGGTCCGCTGTGCGCGGGCCGGGGCACGGCCTGCTGGCATGGCCGGGGAGGGAGGCTTTCCGTTGAACGTGGGCTTGACCGGGGACACGGTTCTGACGCTCTACCCGCTGACCTATCTGGAGGAAGGCGAGGAGGTCACCGTCGGGTGCGCCGAGACCGGTTCCTATGCGGTCCTGCCGACCGATGGAGCAGCGCTGCTGCGGCAGTTGGGCTCGGGGCTGACCGTGGACGAGGCCGGGCAGTGGTATCGGCGGGAGTACGGCGAGGATGTGGACGTCGTCGAGTTCGTCGAGGCTTTGGAGGAGTTGGAGTTTCTCTGTCCGCCTGAGTTCGTGGGTGAGGCGGAGGCGCGTGGTGGTGGGGGCGTGGGGGCGCGTGTTCGTGGGGGCGTAAGGGCGCGTGTTCGTGGGGGCGTGGGGCCGGGGCGGGTCCGCTGGCAGCGGCTCGGCGAGGCGATCTTCTCCCCCGCGGGCTGGCTGTGCATGACGGCACTGATCGTCGCGGCGGCTGTGGCGATCTGGCGCGAGCCCCTGGTCCGGCCCGCCAACCACGACGTCTTCTTCACGCGCTACATGTCAGTGGTCGAACTCGCCGTGTTCCTCGGCCAGATCCCGCTGCTGCTGTTCCACGAGTCCTTCCACGCTCTGGCCGGACGCCGGCTGGGACTGCGCTCCACGCTGTCGATCGGGCGCCGCCTGTACTTCGTGGTGGTCATCACCCAACTCGACGGCTTGGTGACCGTGCCCAGACGCAAGCGCTACCTGCCGATGCTCGCCGGCATGCTGGCCGACCTGCTCGCGATCGCCGCGCTGACGCTGATCGCGGCCGCCACGCGGAAGTCCGACGGCGGGTTGTCGGCGACCGGGGCGATCTGCCTGTCGCTGGCGTACGTGACGCTGATCCGGTTGCTGTGGCAGTTCTACTTCTATCTGGAGACAGACCTCTACTACGTGGCCGTCACCGTATTGGGCTGTGTGGACCTCCAGAAGACCGCGCGCGCCATCCTGAAGAACCGATGGAACCGGCTGCGCGGCCGCGACGCCGCCCTGATCGATCCGGAGACCTGGCATCCGCAGGACCGGAAGATCGGGCGCTGGTACTCGTGGCTGCTGCTGGTGGGGTGGAGCTTGTCGCTGGCGATGCTGCCGCTGGTGCTGGTTCCGCTGATCTACCACGTGCTGTCCACGGTGGGCCGGCGGCTGACGCACCCGGCCGGGCAGAGCCTCGCCGGTCTGGCCGACAGTGTGGTGTTCCTGCTGATCAATGTCGCCCAGCTCGCGGTGATCTGGTGGATCGTCCGGCGGGAGCGACGCCGGGCGGCATCGGCGCCGCGCTACGAACATGTTCTGTCCTGAGCGGAGGCTCCGACGATGCACCAGCCGAATTTGCCTGAGTGGGCAGAGAAGTCAGAGCGGACTGAGCGGACTGAGGAGCCTGAGCGGTCTGAGCAGCTGTATTTGTCCGACCGGCCGACTTCTCCCGCATCCCCGGTGGCAGCGCACCGTCTGGTCCTCACCGGCGTTCCTGGTGCGCGGATCGCAGATGATGAACCGTCAGCATTTGATATTCCGTCAGCCGCGCCGTTGCCGCCACCGCTGACCGCGCCGATCGACGCGCACCGGCGCCTGCGCGGCCCCTACACGTTCGCCGGAACGCTGATGCGCGCGATCGTCCCAGACGCCCTGGTGCAATGTCCCGCCCTGGTCTCGGTCCACAACATCGAGATCCTGAGCGTCGCCCCGGAGCTGCGCACCATCGTCCCGGCCACGCACGAGACGTTGACGTCGTTGGCAGTCCCTGAGGAGCGGACTCGCTTCTATTCGCGAATGCGTACCCTGCGACTGGCGCACGGCATGACGGAGTTCGTCCGCGACTACGTCCGGGCGAGCGGGCAGCGGCCGGTGAGTTTGGTCGTCGACCGGCTTGATGAGGCTGATGGCACTGATCAGGAGCTGGTCTCGGTTATGGTCCGGCGGCTCGATCCGGGGTTGGTGACGCTTGTGCTTGGCGTTGGGCGGGTGTTAAATCCGCAGACGACGCTGGGGGCGGCGGTCTTGCGCTATGCGCGACCTAGCGAGCGTGACCGATATAGCCGCTATGGCCGCTATGGCCGGATGGTGAGCCGCTCTGCCGTCGACGGGCCCGCGTTGTCCGCAACGACGGATCCTTATGAGTTGGCACACCGGTACGTCGACTCTGAATGCACCGAGGTCGATGAAGCGTTGCGTGGTGCGTATGAGGGCCTTGAGGTGGCGCAGCGTGCGGCACTGCATGATGCCCGCGCGGATGCGCTGGCGTCTCTCGGTGAGAAGTCGCTGGAGCTGGGCGCCATACCGTTCCACCGGGAGCGCGGCTCCGACCGGGCGCGGGCCGCCGGCGCGCTGCGCAATGCCCTGGACTACTGCATCGATATGGGTTTCTACGAGGCGACTGTTGACCTCGGTGAGCGGGGACGTGCGGCGATCGACTGGCGTGCGCAGCCGGAGCACTGGTGGGCTTTCACCACCAAGATGACGACGTCGTTGGCGGCGCTGAGCCGTCCTGAGGAGGCTGAGGCGCTCTACGACGAGGCTCGGGCGCTTACCGATGATCCGATGGTCCACATGCAGGCTGCGTACGCCACGGCGATGCTTTATACGCGTCACCATGATGAGTCCCGGAAGGATCATCAGACGGCGATGGGGTGGATCAACGAGGCGATCGCTATTTCCAGCCTGTTGGCCGATCCGCGGGAACGTGCTTTCAACTCTGTGTTTCACCGGAATGGTAAAGCTCTGATTGAGAACCATCTGCGTCGCCCTGAGGAGGCGCTGGCGCTGGTGTCCGAGGGGCTGGACCGCTTGGATCGTGAACTCGGTCCTGATGCGCACCGTCTGCATCGGTCGGTGCTGCGCTATAACCGCGCTCAGGTGTACGCGGCGATCGGCAAGCTTGACGAGGCGGTGGCTGATTACACGGCGGTGATCGACGAGGATCCGAATTACGCTGAGTACCACTTCGACCTGGGGTTGCTGCTGAACCGGCTTGGGAGGGGGGCGGAGGCGGTCGCTGAGTATGAGGCCGCGATGCGGTTGTCGCCGCCGTTTCCTGAGTTGTTCTACAACCGTGGTGATGTGCGGGCCGCGATGGGTGATGTTGATGGGGCGATTGCTGACTTTCGGTATGTGTTGGAGATTGATCCGGAGTATACGGATGCTTATGTCAACTTGGCAGGGTTGCTTGCGGATTTTGGTGCGCCGGATGAGTTTGGTGAGGGTGGGGACACGTCTGCTGCTGTGGTGGTTGCCCGAGGCTTGGTCGTGGCGCCAGACAACCCTCATCTCCATTGTTTGAACGGCCGCCTCCAGCTGGAAGCCGGCCGATTCACTGAAGCTCGCTCCGCGCTGAACCGCGCTCTGACGGCGGATCCGGACTTGGCTGAGGGCTGGGCGCTGCTGGGGATGCTCCACTACGCACGTGATGAGCACTCGCAGGCTGTTGACGCCTTGTCTCGGGCGCTGGAGTTGGTGCCTAGCTCTGCGGCGTATTTCAACCGTGGGGTGATGTATGAGGAGGCCGGGAGGTGGGAGTTGGCGATAGCTGACTTCAGTGCTGCGCTTGATCTTGATCCGCAGGATTCTGATACTTGGGCTCACCGTGCGGAGTGTCGGGTGCGCGTCGGCCAGGGCGATGGTGCTGCTGGGGATCGGCGGCGGGCTGGGGAGTTGGGTGGGTAGGTGCTGGTGCTGGTGCTGGTGCTGGTAGCCGCGCTATTGGTGCTGCTGAGTGTCAGGAGTCCGAGTCCGGCGCGCTTCGAGGTACGACACCGTCTAGGAGCACGTCAAGAAAGCGCTCGGCCTGCGAAGGATTCCCGGCGCGTGCCACGGCGGTAGTGAGTGCCATCAGTTCAAGCACATCGAGATCAGCGCGCACAGCACCGGCATCCTGCGCCCTGGCCACCAACGGCGCCGCCGCTACATGGATGGCGTGATGCCACTCCGCGATCTGCGGCGGCTCCACACCCCCGGGCTCCTTCCGCTCAGCCAGAAACGCCTCACCCAACACCCGACTCTCGGTGATGTGGACAACCACCTGCCGCAGCCACACCAACAACGAAGCCCCAGGCTCCCCCGCCGCAACGCTCAACCGCTCGGCACTCTCACAGAGAGTCCGAATCCGCTGATCGTAGACGGCCTCAATCAGCGTCTCCCGCGTCGCGAAGTGCCGATACAACGTCGCGTTACCGACACCGGCAGCCTTGGCGATGTCATCGAGCGACGCGGTGACACCACGCTCGTTGAGGACAGCTTCGGCGGCGGCGAGCAAGCGTTCACGGTTGCGCTGTGCGTCGGCCCGGCGGGAGGGCGGGGGGACCATGCGGACATGGTAGTTGGCGGGGTGGGGGTGGTGGGTGGAGGTGGGGGTTGGGGAGGTGGGGGCTGCCTTGTCGGCACTCTTGCCCTAGCGCTTGTCCCCGACTTCGCCTTCGCCCTCGCTCTTGCCCTCGCTCTTGCCTCCACCTTCGCCTTCGCCCTTGTCCTTGCCCTCGCCCTTGTCCTTGCGCTTGTTCTTTGCCCTTGCCTTCGACCTCGCTCTTGGCCTTGCCGTCGCCCCTGGCCTTTGCGCCCGCCCTTGCCCTTTGGCCGGTGCCTGCTCTGGGTTTTGGTTTGGGTTTCCGGTTGCCAACCGGGGACCAGTCCCCATATCGTCAACCAACCGGGGAGCCATCCCCGTTTCCATACAAGGAGACTGCCATGCCCAACCGAACACCCAAAGCCGTCGTCCAGGCCATCATCGCCAGCCGCGACGCGAACGACATCGATTCAGCCCTCCACCTCATCGCCCCGGAGTCCCGCGACCAGGGACACCGCGTCACCCGCGAGGACTGGCGTCGTAAGTGGGAGCTGATGCAGATCGGCAGCCCTGACATGGAGGTGGTCACCGAGCACAGCGTGGAGGACGGTGAGTGGGTGTCGAACCGCTACACCATTCGCGGTACTCATACTGGTGATTTCTTCGGCGCTGCTCCGAGTGGTCAGCGTTTTGAGATCAACGGTATGGACATGGTCCGCGTGGTGGACGGCTTGCTGGTCGAACACTGGGCTTACGCCGCGCCGCTGCCGAGTGGTGGCGAGTAGCGGCGAGTAGCGGCGGAATGTCTCTGGTGAAAAGCTAAAGGCCCCTAAAGGCCGGCGCCTCCGGCGAGGGCCTCAGATCCCTCGGGGAAATGGCGCCGGCTCCATAGGTCGGTACATTCAGGGCCCTGCGCTGGCGGTTGGTGAGGTGGGGGTTCGTTCCCCTCGGTCACGTCAGCAGCCCTACGGGTACAGCGCCGCCGCCCAGGTATCAAGTCCATGCCGTTGCGGTGAGGACTGATGGGCTGCGGTTGCGCTTGCATGAACTTGACACCTGGTCGGCGGCACTGTAGGCAAAGCCCTGCCGACGTGACCGAGGGGAACGAACCAAAACCCAGGTAGGGGACTGACAGTCTCGGGGGTTCGGGTGGGCGCGTGGAGATGTCGGCCGCCGGTTTGGTAGGTGGTGGCTGCTCGTTCAGGCGTGCGGCCGATGGTTTGGTGGCTTGCTCGTTCAGGCGTTCGGGCGCCGGTTCGGTAGCTGGTGGTTCGGAGGCTCAGGCGTGCGGCCGCCGGTTTGGTAGCCGGTGGCTGCTCGTTCAGGCGTTCGGCTGCCGGTTCGCAGGCCGTTGCTTTGCGCTTCGCGTGTGCGGCTGGTGATTTGCTTCAGGCATGCGGCTGCCAGTTCCCGCCTCGCAGGTCTCCGTCGCCAGCCGCGCCGGGCTCGCATCAGCGGCCGGCGCGGCCGTCAAGCTGTGGCGTTGTACCTAGCGCGTCGCTGTGGCCTCCTCGACTCGGCGGGTGAGTTTGTCGCGGTCGCCGCCGAGGGCTACGTAGCTGAAGCGGGGGCACAGTGTGTGGCCGGGGTGGGTGGGGTTGGGGGTGCGCATCAGGGCTGTGGCTTTGTTCTTCAGGGCGTACATTCCGTGCACGGCTGACTGGAGGGCGGTGCTCTGTGTGGTCCGTTGGCCGCCGGCGAAGGCGTAGTAGACCTCGTCGACGAGTTGGGAGTAGGACAGGTCGAAGGAGTCCAGTGCTAGGGCTTCTGGTCCGCCGTCGCCGTTGCGGGGGGTGAATTCTGCTGGTTCGACTTCGTTGTAGTCGAGTAGGAGCATGGCGCCTGTGGGGGTTTCGCCTGCGGTTTGGTTGGTGCGGAAGCGGCGGCCGGTTTGGAGTTCGCGGAAGCGGGCGTAGTGGGAGTACATCTGCCAGCCGGAGGTGAGGCGGTCGGTGTCGGTGACTGTTTTGGCGGGTTTGGTCAGGGCTTCTTGGGGGAGGCCTTCGCCTTCGTCGATGATCTTCTTGATTGCTTGGCGGGCGGTGGCGCGGTTCGATACTTGGATGACGTTGCCCGCGCCGCCGTAGTACTCGCTGTCCGGGGTCTGGTTGGTGGGGTTGAACAGGGTGTCTGGGCAGATGGTGGGGTCGTTCAGGGCGGTGTCGATTGCTTCGTAGAACTCGCCGATGGTGCGGTAGGAGCCGGGCTCTGCGGTGATTGCGCTAAGCGTTGCGGCGCCGTGGAGGGGGTGCTCGATGCGGACGAAGCTCTCCACGGCGCGGGGTGACAGGGGTAGGAGTTCCAGTGTGCCGATGCCGGAGATCAGGGGGCTTTCCAGGGGGTAGGTGGGGATCGGGCTCAGGTGTTTGCGGTCCTGGAAGTCGACCGGGTTGGTGCTGGGTGGTTCGCCGAGGGCGTTGAGGACGTTCGCCGCGAGGGTCATGTGGAGCATCTCCTCCATCACCACGCTGCGGATGGTCTGTGCCGCGTCGGTGTTGGTGTTCTCGCGGATGGAGTAGAGCCCGGTCAGGTAGACGGGGATCGTGCTGAGTTCCAGGCCGATGGCCAGTTGCAGGGCGGCCTTCAGGTCTTCGAGGGTGGAGATCCTCGTGGTCATGCGTCCTGTCCCTTCAGCAGCCCGGCGATGTGGTCGCCGGTGCGGATGGCCAGCGCGGTCATGGTCAGTGTCGGGTTGGAGGTCCCGAGGGTAGGCATGCTGCCGCAGCCGACGATGTAGAGGTTCGGCAGGTCGTGGCTTCGCTGGTAGCTGTCGACCACGGAGTGGGCCGGGTCGGCGCCCATGCGGTGGGTGCCGACGACGTGGCCGGCGCCGCGCACCCAGTACGTCTGTCCGTCGTAGGTCACCGCTGCGGGGTCGTTGGGGTCCCAGTGGGTGTAGTCGCCGGGCTGGTAGTCCGGGCGGTGGGCCGGGGTGCCGATGCCTAGTTGTTCGAACAGTTGGCGGCTGGCTTCGGCGGCCCAGGGCAGGGCGGCGCGGACGTAGGGCGACAGGTCGTAGTGGATCACCGGGCGGTGGTTGCCCAGGGCGTCGAGGTAGCGGTCGTCGATCGTGACGCGGTTGGTGGGCTCGGGGTCCTGCTCCAGTTCCCACGCGATGCGGAACTGGTTCGGCAGGATCTGGCCGAGGCGGGTGCGCAGGGCCCGGCCGTAAAGCTGCGCGGTGCCTGTCCGGGCGCCGCCGACGAGGTCGTGGACGGTGTCGTAGGGGGCGTTCTCCGGGAAGTTCCAGCCCCAGTTGCCGATCTCGACCCGGAACGCGGTGCGGTCGGAGCGGTAGGCGCCGTCCCGGAAGGCCGGGATGCCGGAGGTGGAGCCGGGGCCGCGGAAGGCACCCGCGTTGTCCTCCAGCAGGCCCCAGGTGAGCAGGAGGGGGTGGTCCATCAGGTTGCGCCCGACCTGGTCGCTGTTGTTGGCGGCGTCGGAGGCCAGCAGGAGGGTGGCGTTCTCGATCGCGTTGGCGGCCAGGACGTAGCGGTCGGCCGTCACCGTCGACTCCGCGGCGGGGCTGCCGTCGTCGGAGTATCGCAGGAACGCGACACCAGTGACAGTGCCCTGCTTTCCCTTGGTCTGGGTGTGCTGGACCTTGGACACGACGCATTGGCTGCGGATGGCGACGCGCGCCCGGGGCTTCTCGCCGTCGCGCGGATCACGGTCGGGGTACTTGACGATCAGCTCGTACAGCGTCTTGAGAGCGTTGTACTTGGCCTGCACCGGGCAGATCGGGATGCAGCTGGAGTTGCCCTCGCAGCGCTGCCCCCGGTCGGCGTTGCCGACCGCGCCGACCGGCTGGTAGCCGGGTGCGGGCTGCGAGTTCCGGCCGACCGGGGTGTTGCAGACCAGGATCGGGAACGAGTACTCCTTGCCGGCGGAGTCCTTCAGCTTCACCACCAGGCCGGCGGACTTCTTGGCCAGGTAGTCGTCCAGGTAGCTGCTGGGGATCCGCTCCATCGGGAAGTGGTAGGCCCCGTCGGGGAACTTGTTCGTGTTCGAGCTCTGGAAGAACTTCGCCGGGTCGCCCCCGATGCCGGGGTAGTTCTGGTCCTCGACGTTCGCCGAGACGCCGATGATGTCCCATTCGGCGCGCTCGTAATAGGGCTTCAGGTCGTCGTAGGACAGCGGCCAGTCGACTCCGTGGCCGTAGTTCGTCCACATCTTGAAGTCGTTCGGCAGCATCCGCAGGCAGGTGCCCAGCCAGTGCAGCGTGGTGCCGCCGAGCGCGCGGGCGTAGTCGCTGCCGAAGGGCAGGGGGCCCATCTGGACGAAGTAGCCGTTGGCGCTGGGGATCTTCGTCGTGCCGTCCGGGCCCATGACCGGGCGGCCGATGTCCAGCACGTTCGGCTGCGGCGCGGACACGGTCGGCGGGTAGGGCGCGTTGGGCACCTTGGCGAGCGCCTGCTGATACGCCTCCACATAGGTGTCGTACTTGTCCGCGCTCATGGCGGTGGCGCGGCCGGCCTCCAGGATCAGGATCCTGGGATGCCGCGCCGGACGGCCGGCGGCGGCCTTGTCGATGACGGTCTTGGCGACAGTGGCGGCGGCGATCCCGCCGCCGACGATGACCAGGTCATAATTAGTATCAGCGTTCGTAATATCGTCTTGCATGTCAGGGCTCTCTTCTAGGTACGGCTCACGACTCAGAGGACGACGATCGTCGGCGGCTCGGCCCAGGAGCCGAAGCCGGGCGCCTTGGCCCCCATGGGGTGCGCCCCGGCCGCGATCCAGACCAGTCCCTCGCGGTAGGCCTGCGCGGAGACGACGTGCTCGACGTCGTCGGCGGTGGAGCCGTTGACGTCGGCATACGAGCCGGGCAGCGGGTACCAGCTCCCGAGGTACCACAGCTTGATCAGGTTGATGATCACCGGCCCGTACCGCTTGTTCTCGACGACCTGGGTCCGCAGCGCGGTGCCCTCCGGGTCGCCCCGGTCGGCGTCCAGCGCGTCGGCGGCGGCCTGGAACAGGTGTCCGGCCTCCCGTTCGCCGATGAGCCGGAGCACGGTGTCGTAGTGCTGTTCGATCAGTCCGGTCCCGGCCAGCTCCACGCGGTCGAACCCGGTCAGCGCGACCGACAGTTCGGTGAAGACCGCGAGCGGATCCGGACGCGTGGGTGTGTCGACGGTACTCATGCGGGGTGCTCCCTGCTGATGCGGGATGAGTAAGGGGTCAACGTGCAGTGGCCGCCTGTTCCAGGGCAAAAGCCACCAGAACAACCATGACGTCGATCACGATGCGCGGGCGGGACGCCGACCGGCGTGTTCCGGTGGCAGGTAGGCGACGTTTAGCCGGCGCGCCACCGAAACAGTGGCTCTGACCAGCCCTTTTACCACCACCGGAAAGATTCGCGGGAGCGGGCGGACCCACTCGTGCGGCCCCGGCCATCCGGGTGATGCACGCCCCCGCTGCGCGACCCTGGCGTATCAATAGCCACCTTTACGCTCCCCTGAGGCCGCCCCTACGTATGAAGTGAGCGGGCACGACCCGTCCGTGCCGATGGCCAGCGACGTTGAGGGGTGTCAGGCGAATGGCTCCTGACAAAGGGTTTGCCCGGGACCACGCGATCGTGGTCGGCAGCGGCCACGCCGGTCTGCTGGCGGCGCGGGTGCTATCAGAGCACTTCAATACCGTCACGGTCGTCGAGCGCGACCGCGTCGATCCGGACACGACCTTCCGCGCCGGCGTCCCGCAGGGGTACCACCCGCATTTCCTGCTGGCCAAGGGCGCCCAGATCATCGGCGAGCTGTTCCCCGGGCTCCTGGAGGAGATCGCCGACGCCGGATCCCCGTTCTACGACTACGGCGAGAACATCCGCCTGAAGTTCCCCGCCGGCTGGACGCCGAAGACCACCACCGGCATCCAGATCCAGGGCTTCTCGCGCCCGTTCCTGGAGCAGCGCATCCGCCGGCGGCTCCTGGAACTGCCCAACGTGACGCTCGCCGACGGCTTCACCGTGGACCGGCCCCTGTTCGACGGCTCGTCGGGCGCGGTCACCGGGGTGATCGGCCGCGACGCCGACGGCGAGGAGGAGTGCCTGTACGCCGACGCCGTCGTCGTCGCCACCGGCCGCGGCTCCCGCCTGGACCACTGGCTGCGCGGCGCGGACCTGCCGATGCCGACCGTGAAAAGCATCGACGTGAAGGTGTCCTACACCAGCCGGATCTACCAAGCGCCGCCGGACGACGGCTGGAAGGTGACGTTCGCCTACGTCTACGCGCCCGACGTCCGGCGCGGCGGCGGCGTCCTGGAGCTGGAGTCCGGCACGGCCATGGCGCTGGCCATGGGCATCGGCGAGGAGGGCTGCCCGCCGGACGAGGCCGAGTTCGCGCGCTTCGCCAAGTCGCTGCCCTTCTCCGGCATGGCCAACTACATCGACGGCCACGAGCCGCTCAGCGAGCTGCACCGGTTCGTGGACCACGGCGACTGGTGGCTGCAGGTCCACCGGATGCGGCGCTGGCCCGAGGGGCTGCTGGTGGCGGGCGACGCCCTGTGCCGGTTCAACCCCATCTACGCGCAAGGGCTCACCGTGGCCGCGCTGCACGCCAAGGCGCTGGCCGCGACGCTCGACAACGGCGGCGACGCCCGCGAGTACCACCGCCGCGCCGCCAAGGTGACGCTGACGCCGTGGCTGATGGCGTCCTCGTCGGATCTGCTGTGGGACAGCGGCCGGAGCCCCGGCATCCTGGCCCGGCTGTCGCACTGGCATCTGGACCGCGTCATCACCCGGATACCCGGCGACCCGGATCTGTTCAACCGCTTCGCGCACGTCCAGCACATGCTGTCGGGCGCCGGAACGCTGGCCACCCCCGGCGTGCTGTGGCGTTTGGCCGCACGTCCCAGACCGGCCGTCCAACTGCGGGTGTGAATAGGCTGACACTCCCATGAACGGACCCTTCGACGTGGCACAGAGCAGCCGCGATCAGTAGCGTTTAGCCATGTCGAGATTCCGGCTGTTCGGCTCGGGGAAAACGCCGCCTGTCCTGGAGCGATGCCGGGCCTGGGCCCGCATCGTCGCGCAGGCCGAGGACGAGGTCCGGGCTTTGCCGGACGACGGTCTGAGGCAAGCCGTCGACCGGCTCCGGCAGCGCCACCAAGACGGCGAGGACCTGGACTCGCTGCTTCCGGAGATGTTCGCGCTCGTCCGCGAGGCGGCCGCCCGCACCCTCGGCGAACGCCCCCACGACGAGCAGGTCATCGGCGGGGCGGCACTGCATCTGGGTTCTGTCATCGAGATGAAGACCGGCGAGGGCAAGACCCTGACCGCGACCCTTCCGGCCTGCCTGCACGCGTTGGCGGGCAACGGCGTGCACGTCCTGACCGCGAACGACTACCTCGTGGCCCGCGACGCCGCCTGGATGGGTCCCGTCTACCGCATGCTCGGCTTCACCTGCGTGCAGATCACCGACGAGACCGGTCCGGACGCCCGTCGCGAGGCCTACCGCGCCGACATCGTCTACGGCACCCCGCGCGAACTCGCCTACGACTACTTGCGGCACCACCTGGGCGACCGGGACCGCGACACCATCCACCGCCCCTATTTCTCAGCGATCGTCGACGAAGCAGATCTGCTCATGCTCGACGAGGCCACCACCGCGCCGCACATCAGCGTGGACGGGGACGGGCCGTCCGATCACCGGCAGTTGGCCGGGATCGCCGATCGCCTCCGGCCCGGCGAGCACTACGCCGTCGACAAGGCGCGCGGGACGGTCCTGCCGACCGAGCAGGGCATGGCTGCGGTCGAGGACTGGCTCGGCGCCGAGATCTACAACGGCGCCGACGTCGACATGGCGCGGCGCCTGGATCTCGCCCTGCAAGCCAAGGAACTGTATGTCAGGGACCGCGATTACGTGGTCGTCGACGGCGCGATCCGGATGATCGACGGGCCCACCCAGCGCGCGCTCACCGACCGCGTCCTGGGCGGAGGTCTGGACCAGGCGCTCGACGCCAAGGAGGGCTTGGAGACGCGGCCGGAACGGGTCGTGATGGCCACCATCAGCGGTTTCGCCTTCCTCGGCCTCTACCGGCGGCTGGCCGGAATGACCGGGGTGGTCGAGGGCGAGGTCGAGGCGTACCGGGACCTGTACGGCATGGAGTGCGTCCGGATCGCGCCGCACCGGCCGGTGCGGCGTGTCGACCACGCCCCGGTCCTGTACGCCACCGACAAGGCGCTGCTCCGGGCCGTGGTGAAGACCGTCGAGCAGCAGCGCGGCACCGGCCGGCCGGTCCTGGTCGGGACGGTCTCGGACGAGGTCGCCGACAAGATCTCGCGGGCGCTCGCCGCCCAGGGCATCGACCACGAGATGCTGACCGCGCGCAACCACGACCTGGAGGCCGCCATCATCGCCCGGGCCGGGGACCCCGGCTCGGTCACCGTGCTGACCAGGATGGCCGGCCGGGGCGTCGACATCCGCCTCGCCGAACCCGAGGGCCCGGGCCTGTATGTGCTCGGCGTCGGCCCGCTGTCCTCCCGGCGCATGGAGCTGCACCTGCGGGGCCGCGCCGGCCGCGGCGGGGATCCCGGCGAATCGGCCTTCTTCTTCTCCGGCGAGGACAAGAACATCCACCTCCCCAAGTTCACCGCGCGGATGGTCGAGCTGGCCGACACCGAGGAGCCGCTCGACAGCCGGGGCGTCGCCTGGAGCCTGCACGGCAGGCTCAACGCACTCTCCGACTGGCAGGCACAGCAACTGGCACAAAACCTGCGCTACGCCGCCGTCCAGGAATCACACCGGTCGGTGTTCTACGCCAAGCGCGACGCGCTCCTCGCCCACGGAGTCACGATGGCGGAGGCGGACGAGCTGATCGACCAGGCGCTGCGGGCCGTGGTGCGAGCGGCGCCGACCGGCGCGGCCCACGTGGGCGGGCTGACGCAGGAGCTGGCGACCATCTACGCGATCACGATCGGCCGCGAGGAGATCGCGGCGGGCCTGGCCGGCGGGGCGTCGTCCAAGGCCCGGACCGACCTGGCGGACGCGGTGGTCCGCGACGCGCGGGCGGTCTCCGTGCGGCGAGCGGCGGACCTGGGCGCGGATATCGCGGACGAGCTGCGGTACCGGATCATGCTCTCGGTCATGGACCGGCAGTGGCGGGAGCACCTGCGGAGCCTGGAGGACGCGGCGTCCGGCGTCAGCCTGCGGACGGCCGCCGGCGGCGACCCGTTCGCCATGTATCAGAAGGCTGCGACCGAGCTGGACGCGAAGCTGTGGCGGGAGATCGCGGAACAGTTCATCGGGTACTGGTTCAACTTGGTGGTGGAGATGCCGAGCTGAGATCACGGCCCGAGGCGCGCTAGGAAAACGCTTGTTCCCAAAGCGCGCGTTCTCCTTCGGATCAGGAACCCGCTTCTCTACGCTCGTCATCAGGCGGTCACCGAGGGGTCTCAGGGAGAGCACGGTGCGTGGTGTTCGAAAAGCTGTCGCTGTGGCGATTCCGCTGGCGGTCGACGACACACTGGACGACGGCCCGCCGGAGCCCGGCGCGCTGAACCCGCTGGACGAGGCGCTGGAGCACGCCGAGAACCTGGCCCGGATCCTCGGCGAGTTCGAGTACGCCGCCGAAACGGTGACCGGGCACGAGACGCTCGGTTCGACCATGCGCGAGGTCGCCGAAGGCGGTAGTGACGACGTCCACATCGTGCACGTGGTCGCGCACGGCACGGTCGTCGACACCGGCGAGCTGCGCCTGCACCAGACCGACGGCAAGCCGATGCGGGAGTCGGTCGACACCTGGACCAAACAGTTCGACGACGGACTGCCGCACCCGCATGTGCTGTTCCTGCTCGACGTCTGCCACGCCGGGGCGGGATCGGCGTGGCAGTGGGCCCACCGGATCCGTGCCGAGAAGCGGCGCGCGTGGATCCTCGCGGCGAGCGGATCGCGCGACAAGGCGTACGACTACCGCCTGACCCGCGCCGTGGTCGAAGTGCTGCACCGGTATGACACCAAGGAACTGCGGGTCGACCCGTCGGTGCGGTACCTGCCCTACACGACGTTCGCCGGCGAGGTCGGCCGGGTGATGCGGGAACTGGGCGAGAACTCGCTGCCGCAGGAGCCCGACGGGACGCCGCTGCTGGCGCACGAGCGGGACGTGGTGGATCAGCTTCCTTTCTTTCCCAACCCGCGGTGGATGGGGACGGTCAGCGGGCTCGACCAGGTGGACGAGGCGGCACGGCCGTTCGCGGACACCACGCTGGACCGGGAGCACTTCGCCGGTCGGGCGTCGGGGACGCAGGTCGTGGGGGTGGAGTCCGGACACGGGCACTTCCAGGGGCGGGCCGCGCAGCTGCGGGCGTTGTCGCAGTGGATGGACAGTCAGGAGGCTGCCGGCGGCGACGACGCGTTGCGGGTGGTGACGGGGAAGCCGGGAGTGGGGAAGTCCGCGTTGTTGGGAGCGCTGGTGTGTGCGGCGCATCCGTTGCTGCGGAAGCCTTATGAGCGGTTGTGGTGGCATCTGCCGGCGATGCCGTCGAAGAACGAGCGGTTGGTGGCGGTGCATGCTCGGCAGTTGGGGACGGACGAGGTCGCCGCGGCGATAGCGCGGCAGATGTCGGCGGCGGCGCACACGCTGTCCGGCGGCGACGAGTCGGTCGGCGAGGGCGCCACGGGCAACGTCGTCTGGACCGCGGAGTCGCTGCTGGACCTGGCCCGGAGCCGGGGCGTCGCGGCGCCGGTGACGATCGTGATCGACGCCGTCGACGAGGCCGGCGACCCGACGAGCCTGGTCACAACGCTGCTCCTGCGACTGCTGCCGCAGCCGGGATCCGCCGGGCCCTGGCCGATCCGCCTGCTGGCGGGTACCCGTCGGGGCGGAGCGTCCGCGCTGTTGCTCGGCCACGCCGCGGGCACCGAGGGCGGCCTGATCGACCTCGACGCCATCGACCCCGCTCAGCTCCGCCGGGAGCTCGCCGACTACATCAAGGCTCTGCTTCAAGAGGACGAGTGGTACGACAACGCCGCGAACGTCGGCGCCGCCGTCGCGTTCGCCCACCACGCGGCGGCGCGCCTGACCGAGAAGCCCCGCGACTGGGGCGAGTTCCTCGCCGCCGGCCTCATCACTCGGCACCGTCTCGACAGCCCGCACATCAGCGACCCGGAGCGCGGCCGGGCGCTCGGGGAGCGGGTGCCCTGCACGCTGGATCGGTTGCTGGACATGGAGCTCAGCCGGCCTGAGCATCCCAGGAGCGTGGGACCGGTGCTGACGGCACTGGCGTTCGCACTCGGGCGAGGCATGCCTGAGCGGGTTCTGCAACACGTCGCAGCGGTGTTCAGCCCGGGACGCAATGGTCCGTTGCCGATCGCGGAGGTACGAGAAGGGCTTGAGGCGGGCCGGTTCTATCTGCGCCGCGAGGTCGAGCGGGACGGCACGACGCTGTATCGGCTGTTCCACGAGCGGCTCGCTGAGGAGTTGCGGGCGCTTCCGCGCGGACCCGAGGGACCTCTGGACGACGTCACGCCGACCACCGCGCAGGCGATGATCTTCGAGGCCGTCCTCCAGGCCGTTCCGATGCACAACGGGCAGCGCTGGTGGCGCGACGCGGACCCCTACCTGCTCGACTACACGGCACGACACGCGTCACTCGCCGGGCAGCTCGACGACCTGCTTGAGGACTCGGAGTTCCTGGTCCACGGCACGCCCGACCTGATCAACCAGGAGTTGCCGGCCATTCCCAGGGTCCGTGCACACGGCAATGCCCAGGTCTACCGAGCTTCCTACGGATATCACCGGCTGCTGCCGCCGCACAGGCGGAAGTCGCTCCTGGCCATCGACGCGGCACGCTACGGGAACACCAGGCTTGTCAGCCTACTGAGCCAGCGCTCGTCGTGGATCCCGGCCTGGGCGACCCGGTCGCTGGTACCGCCGCACCTGATGCATACGCTCGCCGATCAGAGACTTCCCATGAAGGCTGTCGCAGTCGGAGTTCGCAGGTCACGGCCCATTGCCGTTACTATCGGCCATGACCATGCTGCGCATGTGTGGGATTTGAACACCGGAGATTGCCTGCTCACCCTCACCGGGCACAGCGATCAACTGACCGCGGTAACTATTGATCGCCTTGACAGCCAGCCCATCGCCATCACCACCAGCGCAGATGGAACGGCACGCGTATGGGACCTCCTGACGGGAAAGTGTCTGCATACTGTCACCGAACACAGGCAGACCATAGACGCTGTAGCCACATGCGAAATCGCTGGACACTCCGTTGCCATCACCGTTGGTAGCGACAAAACAGTGTGCGTATGGAACGTAGGCGCTCGCACATACCGATTCATCCTCACCGGGCACAGCGCCCCGATATCAGCTGTCGCTACCAGTGAGATCAGCGGTGAGCCCATCGCAGTCACCACCAGCCACGATCGGACCGCACGTGTATGGGATCTGGCAACCGGTGTCTGCCTTCACACACTCACCGGGCACCGTGACGGAGTATTGGCTCTCGCCATCAGCACGCTCGATGGCCAACCCGTCGCCATCACTGCAAGCGCCGACGGAACTGCACGCGTATGGGATCTGACCACCGGCAAGCACTTACGAACCCTCGCAGGACATGAAGATTGGATCTCGGCTGTCGCCACGAGCGAGCTCGATGGCCAACCCGTCGCCATCACCGCCAGCAGTGATGCGACCGCCCGCGTGTGGGATCTAAGAACGGGCAGTTGTCTACACACCCTGGTCGGACACGAAACGAACATAGCCGGCGTCATCACTCGCCGCCTCGGTAACCGGCCCGTCGCCATCACGGTCAGCAGCGATGAGACCGCTCGAATGTGGGATCTCACGACCGGCGTCTGCCTACAAACCCTTACTGGACACAGAGGCTGGGTGACAGCCGCGGCTACCAGCGACCTCGACGATCATCCCGTCGCCATCACCACCAGCGAAGACGGATACGCCCGGGTCTGGAACCTGAGCGCCAAGGCTCGATCGTCCGAGTTGCTCGGCCACGACAGTCACGTGAACACCATAGCCATCCAGCATCTCGGCGACCGGCCCACCATCATCACCACCAGCAACGACAACACCGCCCGGGTCTGGGACCTGACCACCGGCACCTGCCTGCACACCCTCACCGGACACACTGACTGGGTGACCGCCGTCGCCACCAGCCACCTCGACGGACGGCCGATCGCCATCACCGCCAGTTACGACAACACCGCCTGTACGTGGGATCTGGCCACCGGCGAGCACCTGAACACCCTCACAGGACACCGGGACTTCCTCACTGGCATCGCCACCAGCGAGATCACCGGCAAGCCCATCGCCGTCACCGCCAGCACTGACCAGACCGTACGAGTATGGGATCTGACTACCAGCGAGTGCCTGCGCATACTCACCGGCCACAGCAACTGGGTGAGGGCGGTGATCACCGGCAGCCTCGACGGCATGCCCATTGCTGTCACTGCCAGCCACGATCAGTCTGCCCGCGTATGGGACCTGGCTACCGGCAACTGCCTGCACACGCTGCGAAGACATCGAGGTCCGCTCAACGCCGTGACTCTCAGCGAACTCGACGACCGACCGATCGCTATCACCGCGAGCGACGACGCAACAGCACGGGTATGGGATCTGACCACCGGCAAATGCCTGCGCGTTCTCAAGGGGCACAGAGGACCCGTGAACGCAGTGATCGCCACTGAACGCGATGGTCAACCCATCGCGGTCACCATCGGCGCCACCACTGCTCGTGTCTGGAGTCTCGGTACCGGCAAATGCTTGCATGTCCTGCCCGGAACATTCGACGTGGCGGCACTGGCAGTCGGCCACGTCGACGGCCGGCCCGTCGCGATCGTCGCCGACTACGACCGGATGGTTCGCGTCTGGAATCTGAACACCGGTGCCGAGTCGGCCTCGCTCCAGCTGCCGGTCACCGCGACCGTCGCCGTCCTCTCCCCCAGCGGCGACCGCCTGGTTCTCGGCTGCGGCCCCGAAGTCATCGTCCTCAAGCCCACCCACCACCCCGGAGATTTCCTTGCCTGACCAGACCGCCAAGCTCCGCGTCGTCGGCGTCCACGGCGTCCATCACTACGCCCCGCGCCGCACCCCCGAGCAGGCCGCCGAGTCCTACGCGCGCAACTGGGTCGGTCACCTCGCCGGCGGGCTGGGCTGCGGTGCTGAGCGCTTCGACCTCGCCTTCGCCTACTACGCCCCCGCGCTCCACCGCGGCGGCCCCGTCGTCCAGGGCGACGACAGCGAGGAGCTCGACGACCCTCTGGCCACCGAACTCCTCGCCGCCTACCTCGCGGAGCTCGAAATCAGTGCGCCGGTGGTCCAGGGCGCGCTCACCATCCCGCTTCGCCAGTTGGCGAGCGCGGTCGCGAAACGCTTCTCCGGAACCACTACCGCGTTCGTCCGCGTGTTCTTCCGGGAGGTCGCCACGTACCTCCGCGCGCCTGATTCTCCGGCGCGGGTTCAGGCGCGCGGCATCGTCGCCGACGTCATCAAGCAGCAGGAGCCTGATGTGGTCATCGCTCACTCGCTCGGGTCTGTCGTGGCGTATGAGGCTCTGCACAGTCTGCCCGATCTGCGCGTGCCTCTGCTGATCACGCTCGGGTCGCCGCTGGCGCTCCCTCACGCCGTCCACCCCCGCCTGCTCCCCACCCCCGTCGCCGACAGCACGCGTGGAGGGAAGGCGTTCGGAGTGCGGCCGCCGGGGGTGCAGCGCTGGGTGAACATCGCCGACCCCGGCGACCCGGTGGCGATCCCGCCGCGGTTGGCACGGGGGTTCGACGGGATCGGGCTGGATCTCAGTGAAGTGGTCCATCACCATGTCGGGTTCCACCACGCCGCCAACTACCTCTCGGCTGCGGCCACCGCGGCGACGCTCGCTCCGTTGCTCGGCATTTAGCGGTGCTTTGACGGCGTCCAAGCGGTGATCAGGATCGTGGCCTCCCGCGCGGGGGCCGACGCGACCAGTCCGGCCGCGGCCGCCCCGTACTTGGCGACGAACGCCGCGTCGACGGCCTGGCCCGTCGCCGCGTCGGGGTCGGGTTCCTCGCCGAGTCCGGAACCGCTGGTGTGGAGGACGACGTCGCGAGTGGTCTCGCCGACGCGTATCTGCCCGCGCCCGAATTTGCGTGCGGCCTGGTACCAGCGCGAACCGGTTCCCCTGTAGGCGCGGACGAACAGCTGAGCGTCTACAAGGACCATCCCGATCTCCACGCTTTCGCGGGCTTCGGCGCCGAGAGTCGGGCCGACGCCGAATGTCGAGCCGACGCCGAGTGTCGGGCCGTCGCCGCCTGTCGGGCCGACTGTCAGCACGAGCGATTCGTGGTTCGCGAGCAGCCTCAGTTCGTCGGGGGTCCAGGCTGAAGCGGCAGGCGCTGTGGATGTCATGTCATTTAGTGTCACCCCGCTCCGCGCCACTCGCATGAGAGCGTCCCTCGGCCAGGCTCCGCACCAGCTCCAAGGCGTGGCGCAACTCCGTCCGGCTCTCCCCGACGGTCGGGAAGTGCCCGCCGTCGGGCGTGACGATGACCTCGGCTCCCAGCCGTGTGGCGAAGTCCATGATGTGCTGCGGCGTCGCGGCACCGGTGACCGGATCGTCAGCGGCGTGCAGCGCGCGCACAGTACCCGCGGCGGCGCGGATCCTGGCCCAGTCGAACGCGGGGTGGAAGAACCCTGCGAGCTGGTCGTAGCCGACCTCCCCGGCCATCGACGCCACCAGTACCAGGCCGCGGTAGGCGCCGTGCCGCTCCGTGTCGTGTTCCTGGAGCAGTCGCAGAAGGCTGACACCGCCGAGGCTGTGCCCGACGAGGACCGTGTCGGCCGGCGCGGCGTCGGCGGCCGCCAGCAGCACCTTGTGCCACGCGTCCGGGTCGGGGGCCGCGGCGTCGGGGAGCGGGGGGACGACCACGGTGTGGCCGGCGGTGCTCAGTTCTTCGCCGAGCCAGGGATACCAGTGCTGGTCCGGGGCCATCGCGTAACCGTGGGCTAGCAGGATCGTGGACATCTCCACCCCTTCGTCTCAATGTGCGTATTCATCTCGGCGTTCGATCGGAACGCCGATCGGCAGTCCATGGCCATCATTAATCGAAACACTACGTCGCGTTTCGATTGAAGGTAGCACACTGGCGCGAGCTTCCGACAGGACGCGGCGCCGAGCGCAGTTCCGATTCGCAGAGAGGATGATGGAAACAACCCAAAGGTCACGCCACGAAAACGTCCTAAGCTGTCTGCCATGACCGCTCCCCCGCCGACCCCCGAGCCGGCCCCCGAGTCGGCCCCCGAGTCGGCCCCCAAGTCGGCCCCCAAGTCGGCGCAGCCCGCCGCGCGGCCCCGTCGCACCGGCGGACGGGTCCGCAACGCGGACGCCCACACCGCGATCCTCGACGCGACCGCCGAACTGCTGGAGGAGGTCGGCTACGCGAGCCTGACGATGGAGGGCATCGCGACGCGCGCCGACGTCGCCAAGAGCACGATCTACCGCTGGTGGAAGTCGAAGGGCGTGCTGGCTATGGACGCCTACGCCCACGTGGTGGCCGCGCGGATGCCCGAGCCGGACACGGGCTCGCTGCGCGGGGACCTGGTCGGGTTCGTCAGGGAGCTGTATCGGGTCGGCAAGTACCCGCTGCGGGTCCGGACGCTCCAGGGTCTGATGGCGGAGGCGCAGCTGGACGCATCCTTCGCGCCGCTTTTCCAGGAGTGGACCGGGCAGCGGCGCGCGGTGGTGCGGGCCATGTTCGCTCGTGCTGTCGCGCGCGGAGAACTCGCCGCGACGACCGACATCGATCACGCTGTCGACGTCATCTTCGGCGTGTTCTGGTACCGGCTGCTGCTCGGGCACGAGCACTTGAAGCCGTCGGAGGCGGAGGTGCACGTCGACAGGCTGCTTGACGGGATTCGGGGCGCCGAGGGACGGGGCTGAACGGGCGTAAGGGGCGTGGGTCGGGGGTGAAGACGGTGGGGTGAAGGCGGTGCGCGGGGGTAGGCCCAGTGTCGTATACGAAATCGACTACGGGCGGAGGCGGCATGCCTGGCAACTTCACCGACCTGACGGGCACGCGGCAGTACGCCTTCCACGACTCGGCCAAGACGCGGCGCGTTACAGTGGCGGGCAGCCCGCAGATCATGCTGCGGCTGTCGATCTCGGCGAAGCCGGATCCGCCGGGCGACGTGCGGATGCGGGTGGTGGATGTCGACCATCCGAGCAAGGTGATCCAGCCGCAGCAGACGGTGGCGGCGGACGGCGCTGTACGCCAGTTCACCTGGACCGTGCCGCCGGGCTCGTACCAGGTCGAGCTGACGTCGACGGTGCCGATCCCGCTCGGGGCGCTGAAGACGGGGACGTATTCGGTGGCCACCGACGCGCCGGAGTTCGAGACGAGTTTCACGCCGCCGGAGCCGGGGCCTGGGCCCGGGCCGGCGCCGATGCCGATGCCGGCTCCTGGGCCTGTGCCGGGGCCTGGGCCGGACGGGCCGGGGCCGGGACCTGGGCCACATCCGAGTCCAGGGCCGGAGCCGGGACCACGGCCGGAGCCCGGGCCGCAGCCGACGCCTGAGCCGCGACCCGAGCCGGAACCACAGCCGGCGCCGGAGCCGGGACCTGGGCCAGTGCCGGCGCCAGCGCCATCGCCGGCTCCGTCGCCGGCGCCAGTTCCGTCACCGGGGCCAGCACCTGGGCCGTCACCCTCTCCGGAGCCGTCGCCATCTCCCGAGCCCAGGCCGGAGCCCGAACCTCGGCCCGAACCCAGCCCCATGCCGACGCCGTCACCATCGCCCGAACCCAGGCCGGAGCCCATGCCGCTGCCGGGACCGTTCCCCGACCCCAGGCCCGAGCCCATGCCGTTCCCCGAACCAGGCCCCAGGCCTGAACCCGAGCCGGAGCCAGGGCCCGAACCTGCGCCACAACCCGAGCCCGGCCCGAGTCCCGGCCCTGGCTCCGGCCCCGGCCCCGGTCCCGACCCGGGTCCCGACCCCGGCCGCATCCTCATCGGCGACATCTGGGTGAAGATCAAGAAGGCGGCCGAGGACCAGGCCCCGCTCGTCACAGCCCTCCAGTCGTCGACCCTCGCCACCCGCGCCCACCTGTCCGGACTGCTCGACCGGCTCGCCCAAGGCGTCGCGGGCGCGGTCGGCCCCGCGGCTCGCAGCGCGGATGTGTCCGGCATCCAGGTGCATGTCGGCCGGACCACGCTCTACGCGTCCCCCACCGCGGCGGGCACCGTCGAGTTCGTCCACACGATCGACCAGCCCGTCGACGTCACGTTCCTGTACGACAGCGCGACTCCGCTCCAGGTCCCCGCGCGAAGCCTGCTGCTGTTCGAGTCGCCGTACGGGTATCGGCTCGACACCGCCGATGCTGCGGAAGCCACGATCCTCACCGGGCGGATCGCCGCGGTGCCGGATTCGGGAGGCGCACAGTGACCGAGGCGTCTTTCCGGAACGAGGACGTCGCCGTCTATGACGACGTCCTCCCCGCCGACCGCTTCCAGGCGTTGCTCCGGCATCTCAATGCCATGAGCTACACGTCGGTGCACGCGTCCGAGTGGCGCAAGGTCTGGCGCCTCCACGACGGCAACCCGCTGACCTCCCGGGCGTTCTGGTACCACGCCCCGGACGTCGCGGCGAGCGAGGCGCCCGCCTATCCGACCGGGACGCCGATCGACGACCTCACCGACTGGATCACCGGCCATGCCGGTGAGGTCGAGGACATCATCGGAACGCCGCCGGGCTGGGACCGCTTGTCCCTCGCGCCGTGGATCTATCCGCCCGGCTCCGGGCTGTCGCTGCACCAGGACGGCAACCTCTACACCGGGGCCTTCACGTACTTCGCCCACCCCGACTGGCGCCTGCACTGGGGCGGCCAGCTGATGGTGCTGGACCGGCGCACGCAGGCACGTGGCGTCGACGAGCTGTGGCCGCCGTTCCTGGACGACGCCGCCGAGAGCGTACGCGCCTTCGACCCGGGCTTCGCACTGACCATCTTCCCCAAGCCGAACCGGCTGGTGTTCATCTCGCCGACGGCGCTGCATCTGCTCACCCGCGTGGACGTCAACGCCGGCCAGTCCTCCCGCCTCTCCGTCGCAGGGTTCTTCCACAAACCCGCGTCGCGGTGAACCAGACCCCTTACTCCCACCATCAGCCCGCAGCCGACACCGCCAACAACCGATCGACAGCCTGCAAAGCCCCACCCCGAGCCGCACCACTGGAAACGGCGACCAACTCCCGCGTCGCCCGGGACGCGACAGCGAGCGCCCCGAGCGACCCGGTGAGCTCGACGAGCTCGATCGCCGACCACAGATACCGCAACGCCGCGTCGACATCACCCTCCCCGAGACACGCGAGCGTCAGCTGACCGCACAGCAGCGCGAGCACCCGCCCGGGCTCATGAGCAGCCGCAGCCGCACCCAGCTCAACGCGCGCCTCGGCATACCGCCCAAGCGCCAGCTGCGCGGCACCAGCCAACCGCCGGTAAGTCCGCGCCGGACACGCACCCGACGCGGGATCATCCGCATCGATCAGCGCCATCGCACCCCGCGCCGCCGCAAGCGCACGCTCGCACTCGCCAACGTGACCGAGCATCGCATGCCCCTCAGCGGCATGAAGGCGGGCCAGGGCGAACAACGCATGACTGACCGGCGCGGCAATGAAAGCGGCCTGCACACAACGACGAATGCCGGCCCGCGGATCACCGCCATAGAGGCCAAGGAACGCCGCACGCAGAACAGCCGATGCTTGCAGCACCGAATCCCCAGCCTGCGCAGCACGACGAGCAGCACGATCAAAGAGCTCCTCAGCCGCCACCGGATCACGCCGCCCAGCAGAATCCCACAACAACCGCCCGACAAGCAGAGCCGCCTCGGCTTCAACAATGTCCAGATCACGACGCCACCGCGCAGGCATCACGGTCCGGAACGAACGATCCTCGCCATCCACGCGGGTCCCCGAAGCGGTAGCAGAGGCAGCCGCCCCGACACCGCCGCCGCCGAAACCAAAACCGCGAGCGCCGCCGACGACTCCGCCAACACGAGAATCGGCACCGGCAGCACCGACACCAGCACCGCCAACTATGCCGGCGCCACCAGCACCCGCAACAACTCCAAAGCCGACACCAGAACCGCCACCAACGCCGCCGCCAGTGCCGCCGCCAGTGCCAAAGCCGCCACTCGCAGCCGCCCCACCGCCAGCACCGATGCTGCCATTGGCGCCAGCACCGGCACCGACAGTGTCGCCAGCACCACCACCGCGACCGCCAAGACCACCACTAGCCGCAGCACTATCGCCACCGCCAACCACGCCGCCACTGCCGCCCGCTCCACCCCCGCCACCACCAAAGCCGCCACTCACAACCGCCCCGCCGCCTCCGCCATCACCACCACCAAAAACCACCCCACTCCCCCCTCCACCCCTCCCCCCAACCTCAGAACTCCTCAATTCCTCCACCCGCGCCAACACCCCCGCCGCCCGAACCACCAACCCCATCCCCGGCCGCACCTCGTACTCGGCCACCAACCGCGTGATCTCCTCCCGCATCCCCGCCAGCGCCGCCAGCAGCGCGTCGTCCGGCTCCGCGCCGCGCGCCGTACCGGCGCCCCTCCCAGCTCGTGCTGCCGCGCCGCCTGCGCGTCCCGTCATCAGCAGTTGTTCCAGCTCATGCAGTCCTACGCCCAGGACTCGCGCGATGCGGGGGCGTTTTCCTGGTAGTGGGGTGGTGGTTCCGCTTTCCCAGCGGACGACGGTGGAGACCTCTACTCCGGCGCGGGCGGCGAAGGTTTCCTGGGTGTAGCCGGCTGCTTCGCGGGCGTGGGCCAGGGCGGGGCGGCGGGTAGTGGAATTCCTGGATTTAGGCATCAATGCTCCACCATTTGCGTGTTGCCGGAGTGCGATCGGTGATATGCGGACAGTAAGATTTTCGCCAGCATACTGATTCGTCAGAGGCCTTGTCGCCTGGTTCGTGCATGTTTTGCGCGCGATTCCTGCGCTTCCCGTGGGAGCCGGCTTTCCGCTTGGGTAATCCGCGTTCGGTTCGGGCCCTGACAACAGACTCCAAAAGGCGGTGGCGGCCGGTGTGCAGACACCGCACGATCCGCCCTCCCTTCCCGGCGCGCGCCATGGCGGCTGCGGGAAGCGGTTGGGCATGCCCCACGTGGGGACGGCTGGAATGATTCCCCCTACCACCCCGCAGGCGGGAGCGCCGCGTCCGTGGTGAAGCGAAAAGGACCTGGTGAGGGTCGGCCGAAGCTGGTGTGGGATCCCGCGGGCGGGGACCGGCGGCTGGCGACCACCACTCAGGAGTTGCGCGCGGGCCGGTACGCGTTGGCCGCGGAGCTGTTGGCAGACCGCGGCGCCGACGGGGACGCGCACAGCGCCGAGGAGGACGTGCGCAGCGCGAGCGAGGATCTCCGGGACTACCGCTACCTGGTCCTGGCGCAGGTCGCGGCGGCCACCGGCGTGGACACCGCGTGGCTGGCCGAGGAGCCGGGCAGCGCGGAGGCCGCTTTGCTGCGGATGCGCGCGAACGTCATCAGGGCCCTGCAAGCGCATCGCGTCCGGCATCCGAGGGCCGGCGGTCTGATCGAGCTGGCCCGGGCCCAGTGCCTGGAGGCCGCCGAGCGGTTCCCCGGCGACCCCCTGCCCTGGGTCGCGCTGCTGCACCTGGCGCCGGCCGCGCCGGAGAACGTGCCGGGTCCCGTCGGCCTGGCGGTGGACGGCCCGTGGCGGACGATGGCCCAGCTCTGGCAGCGCGATCCGTGGAACCGCGAGGCGCACCATCGGCTGCTCGCCGCGGTCGGCCCCAAGAGTGGCGGCTCGGTATCGGCGGTGGCCGGCGTGGCGCTGTGGGTGACCAGCCGGGCCCCGGCCGGGTCGGCGCTGTCGGTGCTGCAACTGGTCGCCTTCATCGAGGCGTTCCGCCAGCAGCTCGGCGGCGAGAAGCCGAACAAGATCCTGCTCACGTACCGGAACTGGTCGACGGCCTACGCGCAGCAGGAGACAGAACGCTGCTATACCCGCTGGTTCGCGCCGACCGGCGGACGCGGCGCGCTGCTGCCGGATCTGCACCTGCTGGCCCACGCGCTGTGGGCCGGATCGCACTGGGAGCCAGCCCGCAAAGTGTTCGGCGCCATCGGCCCCTACGCGCTGACCACGCCCTGGTCGCTGCACGGGGATCCGGAGGCGGTGTTCGTCACGGCCTGGGAGCGCTGCATGTCCGGCCCCTGACACAGCCCCGCACACTCCCTCGCTCAGCACTCCTCGCCCAGCACCCCGCACTCCTCGGCCCAGCACGCCTCAGCCCAACACCCAGCACCCCTCACCCCTTGCCCCTCACCCCTTCCCCAGAGAGGAACGGCAGATGGCCACCTCCGCCACCTCGACGAGCCGCCGCGGCGGTACGTCAGCACTGCCCGACGACGACCAGACCCTGCGCGAACTCGGCTACCCCCGCCAGCTCGCCCGCCGCGTCAACGCGTTCGGCAACTTCGCCATCTCCGCGACGATCATCAACTTCATCTCCGGCGTGATGACCGCGCTGAGCTTCGCCATGGTCTCCGGCGGCCCGCGCATCATGGTGTTCGGCTGGCTCGGCGTCGGCCTGCTGGTCCTGTTCGTCGGCGCGGCGATGGCCGAGATCACCTCGGGCTTCCCGACCTCGGCGGCCCTGTACTACTGGTCGGCGAAGCTGGCCAAGCGCCACAACGCGGGCTGGAGCTGGTTCACCGGCTGGCTGAACTTCATCGGCCAGATCGGCGGCACCGCGGCCACCGACTTCGCGCTGGCGAACTTCGCCGTGGCGCTGGCCACGCTCCAGTGGCCGAGCTTCCATCCCGACGCCAAGGGCATCCTGGCCATCTACGGCGGCATCCTGCTCGTCCACGCGCTGCTGAACACCTACACCGTCGGCCTGGTGGCCCTGCTGAACAAGATCAGCGTCGCCTGGCTGCTGGCCGGCGGCCTGGTGATCACCTTCTACCTGATCGTGTTCCCGTCCCACCACACCACGACGAGCTACGCCTTCACCCACTTCGTCAACGGCACCGGCTTCAAGTCCGGCCTGTACGCGGGCATGATCGGCCTGCTGTTCACCAGCTGGACCTTCACCGGCTTCGACGCCTCGGCGCACATGTCCGAGGAGACCACCCACGCGGCGGTCTCGGCGCCCAAGGGCATCGTCCGCGCGATCGTCTTCTCCTGGGCCGCCGGCCTGGTGCTGATCCTGGCCCTGACCTACTCCATGACCCAGTACGACAAGGAGTCCAAGGCCAACGTCCCGGCCGCGGAGATCTTCGTCGACGCCCTGGGCCACACCACCGCCAAGATCTTCCTGCTGGTGATCTGCGGCGCGATCTTCTTCTGCGGCCTGGCCAACATGACCTCCAACTCGCGCCAGATCTTCGCCTTCTCCCGCGACGGCGCGATCCCCGGCGGCCAGCTGTGGCGCTCGGTCAGCAAGCGCACGCACACGCCCGTGAAGTCGGTCTGGTTCGCCGCGACCGGCGCCTTCCTGCTCGGCGTGCCGTCGCTGTGGAACACCGTCGCCTTCCAGGCCATCGTCTCGGTCAACGTCATCGGCCTGTTCGGCTCCTACGGCGTGCCGATCTTCCTGCGCCTGCGCCGCGGCGACGACTTCACCCCCGGGCCGTGGAGCCTGGGCCGCTGGAGCCGGCCGGTGGCGACGGTCGCGGTCGTGTGGATCGCGCTGAGCAGCATCCTGTTCCTGCTGCCGCAGTCGAGCCCGATCACGCTCAAGTCGTTCAACTACGCCCCGGTCGCCCTGGCCGTGGTGCTGCTGATCGCGACGGTCTGGTGGTTCGTGACGGCCCGCCGGACGTACCGCGGCCCGATCAGCTACGGCACGCCCGAGGAGCTCGCGGCGATGGAGGCGGACCTGTAGGGCCGACCCGCCTCCCGCCGCCGTCAGATCGGTGGCAGCACCCCCGCCACCAGCGCCGCCGCATGGACGGCGGGGGTGCACACGTCGGTGCGCTGGTCGGCGAGATACTCGATGGTCTGGGCCTCGACGACGAGCTGGTGGCCCGGAGGCACGAACCACACCATGCACGCGGTCCCGGGTTGGAGCCCGCTGAACGCGCCGTTGCCCAGCGCCGGCTGCTCGGTGAGGTCGCCGTGGTCCAACTCGGCGCGGTACTGGGCCAATGTCCAGTTGCCCGCGGCGCCCAGATGCCCCGGCGGCTGATAGATGTTGACGACGTACTCAGGGTTCTTGCGCTGATCGAGATGGACGTAGCTGCAGAACGTGGGCGGCGACTGCCGATCAGCGATGGCGTCGATCGGCAGCCCGGTGGCCTGCGTCATCTGGTCCAGGCTCGGGCACGGCACCGGTGTCGGGTCGCCCGCCGCCGTCGGCTGCGCCGGACCGGTGGCCGAGGCCGGCCCCGAGGCGCCGGAGGTTCCGCCCGAGGTCCGTCCCGCCCCGTTGAGGTTCGAGGGCTGCGACAACCCCGCCCCCGTCGACGGCCCCTGCGACGCCGCGGCGATCTGATACGTCCCGAACGTCGTCCCGCTCAGCGTGCCAACCACCACCAGCGTGGCGATCAACGGATGCGCGGCCGCGAACCTGCGGGCCCGGTTGACGATGTTCACGACACCGCCGTCGCCGGTGGTCACGGCGATCGCGTGCTTGCCGGTGGCCGCCGACAGCTCCCCCGAGCCGCCGACGATCGTGGTCGTCGGGCCCTTGCCGCCCCGGATGTCCACCGGACCCGTACCGGGACCCGGCCCCGAACCCAGCCCCGAACCCGCAGGCGTCGCCGCCGGATCGCCCACCGACCCCGGAGCCTCGTCCGGCGCCAGCCCCGGCACCAGTTCCAGCAGCCGTTCCGCGATCTTGTTCAGTCCGAAATCGGCGCTACTGCGATACAGCCGCACGAACTGCGACCGCGCCAGCTGCGCGATGTCGGCCGGGAGCTCGTCCGCGCCCGGCAGCATCACGTCGTCGCCGAGCAGCAGCGGGACGACGTGCCGCCGGTTGTGCAGGGCCGTCGCGATCTCGCGGCGGACCCAGTCGTCCGCCGCGTCGATCTTGCGGCTGCCGTCCGGCGCGGGCGCGGCCAGCCAGCCCGGACCGATCAGCACCAGCATGATGTCGCTGGTCGCGGCCTGCACCACGAGCCGGTCGGCGAAGTCCTCCCCGGCCTGGATCGACTGGCCGGACTTGAAGACCTGCTCGGCGCCGAACCGGCCCTTCAAATACAGGTAGACCAGGTCCGGGGTCCACGGCGTGTCGACCTTGCGATAGCTGATGAACACGTTCGGCATCTGCTTCTTCCCCCCACCAGAGACGTTCGGCGCGTTCGTCAGCGCCCTCGGAGTACTGCTTCGAGATCGGGCAGCAGGGCGCGCACCGCGGGCTGACGGCGGTACCGGCCGAGCGTCGAGGCCACCTCGCGCACGTCGGAACGGATCGTCGCGGAATCGGCGCGGGCCACCGCCGGCACCGCCTCCGCGAGCACCGCGCAGGCCTCCCCCACGGCCTCCGCCCGGGCCAGGGCGAGCGCCCGGCGGACCACGAACCGCGTCCGCGTGTTCGGGCAGCCGGCCGGGACGCGCGCCACCTCGGCGGCCAGCAGCTCGGCGGCGCGCGCCGGGCGGCCCAGATCGGCCAGGCACCAGCCTTCGACCAGCCGTGAATCGTCAGGGATCGAATTCGGTCCCCAGGACGCCCCGGCCGGGAAGGGCGCGGGCGCGTCGGCGAACAAGAGCTCGGCCTGCGCGAGCGCGCGATAGCAGGCGTCGTAGTCACCCGCCCGCGCGTGCCCCTGCGCCTCGCGCCTGGCGGCCAGTGCTCGCACTCGGGCCGACACCTTCGGCTCGGCCCCGGCCCGCCGCGCCAGGGCGACGGTCTCGGCGGCGTCGCCACGGTAGAGCGCCAGCAGCGCGCGACGTTCCCATGCGTAGCCGACCATGTCCGCGTCGCCGGCGTTGGTGGCCCAGCGTGCGGCGTCCTCGGTCCACGCGGCCGACGCCGCGTCCGCGCCGCGTTCCTGAGCCATCCAGCCTGCGTATTCGGCGTAGCGCGCGGCGAGCAGCCACAGGTCGTTGGCGACCTGGCCGTCGCAGCGGGCCGCAGCCGACGCCAGGGTCGTCGCCCCGGCGCGCAGGGAGGGAAGCAGCAGGTCGGAGGAGCCGGTCTGGCCCAGGGCCCGCAGGTCGGCGAACAGGCGACGGTAGAGCTCCAGGTGCAGCTCCGCCTCGTCCGCGGCGAGCGCGGGCTCGCGGCGGCGGTCGTGGAGGTGTTGGTCGCACCGGGTTTGGTCGCAACAGTGATGGTCGTGGTCATGGCGGCCGTCGGCAACAAGCGCCGCGAGCGCCCCGTCCGCGCCCAACGCCGCGTCGACCGCCTGCGCCACCGTCGGCGAGGGCCTGCGCGACCCGCGCTCCAGACTGCTCAGGTGCGGCTTCGACACGTTCGAGCGCCGCGCCAACGCAGCCAGCGACCAGCCCTTGGCCGCTCTCAGCCGGCGCAGCCTGACGCCGAACTCATGACGCGGATCGCTTTCCACGCAGTCAGAGTACGAACGAGCCCCGGGGGCGGAACGCGATTGGCGAAACTACCGTCTCCAGATCGTGGAGACGAGGCGTTTCCCCTAATCACGGCCGGGTATCTCAGGCCCCGATGACTGCCGGGTCGAGCTCCACCGAACCGAGCGGCACCGGTACGAACATCTCAGGCTCCCGCTCGATCCGGTCGTGGTGCCACAGCCGGCCCCAGGCGCGGGACGTCGTGACGACGCGCCGGCAGTGCTCCGGGCGGACCGCGTTGTAGGCGGCGAGGGTGCCGGCCCAGTCGACGGACCCGTCGGCGGCCTGGCGGCGACGGGCGTGTTCGGCCAGGACCCAGCCGTCCTCGATGGCCATGCTCTCGCCTCTACAGCTTCGACCACCACTGCGACCTGTTCGCCCTCCAGGACGCCGCCGACGACATCGTGCGCCCCTTGCAAGACCGCCTGGTCCGCGTCGACCGGGAAACCCTGACCCTGGGCTCCTCCCCGCCGATTCGCTGTGCACGCGTTCCGCTCCTCCCCCGCCCGTGTCGCCCCGGTCGCACCCAGGCCATAAACATCAGTGCCCGAATTCGCCCGCCGAGGGGAAGCTCACGGGCGTCGAGCCCGGCCGTGTCGCGACCAAGGCAGGTATCCCATGTTCAAGATCCGCCCCCTGGCCTGTGCGGCAGCAGCAGCCGCCCTCCTGCTGACCGGCGTCGGCGCCGCCCAGGCCGACCCGCCGGTCGGGGTACAGGCCGCACCGACCGACAACGTCTCGATAAGCTCTGTCGCCACCCAGAACTTCGGTGACCGCCTTTCAGTGCTCTACAACGCCACCGCACCGACCGGCCCCAAGTACTACAACTGGGACTCCATCGGGCCGATCGGCCAGTACGATACGATCCCGGTGAAGAGGGACCCCAACTGCACCTATTCGCGCCCCTTCGGCTCCACCGCCGCCATCGCCCAGCTGGAGACCCCGCGCCGGACCGCCAGCGGCGCCTATTGCGTCGACCTGGCCCTGTCCACCCGCGACGTCACCGCCGACGACGGCAGAGGCCTGGCAGCCCTCCAGTTCGGCCGGGACCTGGTCACCTGGGCCGCGCCGTCCGACGGCAACGCGGTGGCCAACCTCACCGACGCCGAGCTCCGCGCCATCTTCTCCTGCGACGCCACCCGGCTGCCCGCCGGCGACTTCCAGCACACCGGCGCCGTCGCCTGGCGCGACCTGACCCTCGAGCACGGCACCAGCCCCGACCTCGTCGTCCCCGTCCTGCCCTGGATCGCCGGCTCCGAGACCCGCACCCGCTGGCTCGCCGGCCTGGGCATCAGCGCCATGGGCGCCTGCGGCATCGACGGCCTGTTCAACGACCAGCAGATCGAGGAGGACCAGGGCAGCCAGCCGGTGTTCACGGCCGGGACCAGCGCCCAGTACAAGGACCTGATCTTCCCCTACTCCGCCAGCCACTACATCTGCCAGACCGTCAGCGGCTGCGCCGGCAACGCCGGCCCCCTGACCGCCCGCCAGATCGACGGCGTCGCGCCGATCACCGCCACCCACACCCTGAACACGGCGACGTTCCCGGGCTCGTATATCAACATCCTGTATGTAGTGTTCCGCAACGCCGGCAGCACCACCACGCCGCTGGTGCCCCCGAACCTGGTACCGCTCCTCGGCCAGGGCCGCGCCACCGGCTTCATCTGCGGCACCGTGGCCACCTCGGCGTTCACCGGGTCCGGACTGGCCACGGTCCCGAACTGCGGGGCGATCCGCACGACCACGTAGCCGGTCGGCGGACGCGCCCCGTGTCAGCCTCCGACCGGGCCCGACTGAATCAGACTGCGGAGTCTCTCCGGCGCCACTTGGCCACGGTCCCGTGCTCATCGAGATCGATGAAGCCCGCCTCGGCGAGAGTGGAGATCATGTCGAGCAGCATCAGGCTGGTCGGATTCGACGACGACATCACGCTTTGCGCCTTGGAGATGTCCGACGACTCGAAGACCCCGAGCACAAGCCCGAGCCCCAGCGCCGCCTCGTCGATCTCCCTCCAGTTCGCGAGCAGCGTGCTCAGATTCGCACCGATCTCGGCGTGGGTATCAATACTCTTCGGCTCGTAATAGCGACTGAGCTGCTCCGCGAGAAGCTGAAGCCCGCCGCTTTCCAGCTGTAGGGCATAAGAAGCGGACGCCTGCTCAAGACCCGCCAGGAACGCGACCGCCACACCCTGCTCGGCAGCGATCCGTGCCATCGCGTCGCGCCTGGTGACGATGAGACAGTTCTCCGGACGCACGCCTGCCTCAGCGAGGGCTTTCCCGAGCGCGTTGGCAAACGACTCGGGAGAGTCCGACTCGTAGAAGCCCAGACCGGTGAGCGACCAGCCGGGCCGCGATGAGGCCGAACCCTTCCACGCAACCGGAGTCGCGTCCGTGAGCACAGTCCTGAAACGGGTCTCCTTAACAGCAGCCGCGACCACGGCTCCCCAGTCCCCCAGAGAGGAAGGCCCACCGCCCTGAGCGCTCATCACGATTTCTCGATCGACATCCAAGAGAACATGTCTGGTACCAGAAATCAGCGACTCGCCATTCATGGTGGACCTTCCTCATTTCACGGGAACGAACCGAGGACCGCAGGCTACTTACTCAGCAACAATGTCTTCCGCAATAGTACCCACCTCTTCCCAGAGGCTCGCGGTTCCCTTGATCGCGTCATCGAATTCCGGACCGGTCATCAGGACGTCGTCCGCCGGCCCGATCATCGGGTGGCCGGGATCCGAGGGATCGACCCGGACCTGAAGGTTCGGCGGCAGCTTGCTGACGTCCAGCGACCATTCCGGATCTCGCATCTGCTGTGGCAGGTACTTCCCGTCGGTACGCGTCGACGTGCCCTGGACCTTGGAGGTGTCGATGGTTCCGTCCGGGTTCATATCCTTGAAGTCGGAGTCTCGATAGCCGAGGTACCTTCCAGTGTTACCCAGCGCGGGCTTTCCTGTTTCAGGATCCTTGATCATCCGACGGAACACGGCCGTCATCGCATTGCTGACACCGCTCCAGTCGCAATCCCCGATCAGCTGGCACATGAAGCCGTTCTGTGCGTTCCCGATCGACTTGAGGAGCGTGCCCTCCAGCGTGTTCACCGTCTTGGTGAAATCGGGCCCGCAGGCGTTCGGCGCGGCATTGCAGACGCCGGCCCACGCCACCAGCTCCTTGCCGTAGCCGACCACGGCGTCCGGCGGCGTCGCCAGCCCGCTGTCCAGCGGCGGTACGAGCTGCGAATAGATGCCGAATCCGTGGTCGAACTGCTTCACGTACAAGGACTCGAGGACCCCGAGGTTCGGGTTGTCCCCCGCCACGCTGAAGTGCGGACTGATCTGCACCATCGTGATGACGTGCGAGGAGCTGCGATCGATGTCGCTCGCGCACTCCCGCTTGGCATAGCCCGACAGACCACTACACGGAGCCGGGGCCGGAGCCGGTTCCGGAGCCGGCGCCTTCATCGAGTTGGCCGAGTCCGAGGGATCGATCGCGCGCAGGCCGCTCGCGTCGATGAGGTTGACGGGGTCATTGCCGGAATAGCTGTAGCCGCCGATGCCCTGCGGACTGGACGGCTGGAACACCGGGTCGGCGGAGATGAAGCGGCCGGTGGTGGGGTCGTATTTGCGGGCGCCGATGTCGACGAGTGCGGTCGAGGCGTCGGTGGTTTTGCCGAGGAAGGTGTGGTCGTCGACCCAGGCGGGTGTGGTGGTTTGGTTGACCGCTGTGCCGCGACTGTCGCCGAAGGGCTTGGTGTAGCGGCGGGCGATGATTTTGCCGGTGGCGGCGTTGACGGTGGTGCCGCCGGTGCCTTGGCTGTTGTTGACCTGGTAGGTGATGGCGCCGTTGCTGGCGACCACGATGCCCGGTGCACCGGGGTAGTTGTAGTAGCGGTTCGCAGTGACGGTGTTCGCACCGGCCAGGTGGATTTCGGTGGTGCCCACGTACAGAGATGTGCCTGCGGTGGTGCCACCGATGTCGCGCCGAATCAGCTGGTTGCCGTCGGCGTCGTAGAGGTAGTCCACCGTCGTGCCGTTGTTGTTGTCGACGTGCTTGAGGCGGCCTTCGGCATCCCAGGTGAGCTGCTGGCCCACGGCGGTGCCGTTGGGTCGCAGGGTGCTGTTGCCGGCGCCGTCGTAGGAGTAGTTGTCGGTGGCCCCGCCGGTTTTGGTGATCTGGCTCAGCAGGTGTGGTCCGGTGCCGGGGTTGGTGGCGCCGCCGGTGTTGACGGTGCCGGGTGCGGCGTAGCTGGAGGTGCGGGTGACGCTATTGGCGGTGACGCCCGCCGGGTCGTGGTCAGTGACGCTGGTCCGGTTGCCGCTTTGGGCATCGGCACCGCTGTAGGTGTAGGACTGCCAGTACCGGGCCGGGCCGCCGATCTGTGTGGTGGAGCTGGCATCGGTCGGCGGGTTGTTGGTCCTCGACGACGCGCAGGAGCCCAGGGCGCCGGTGGCGGTGGTAGGGCTGTTCGGGTTGGTGGTCGCCGACGGCGACTGGTCACCGGAATCGGACCAGGCATTGGTCAGACGACTGGCGTAGTCGTAGGTGTAGCACTGGATGTCCCGCTGCGCCGGACCAGGATTGTAGGATCCCGACACCGACCAGTTCTGGAGGTCCGCGGTAGAGGTCAGCTGGCCTGCCGCGTCATAGGTGTAGGAGACTTCGTCAACGCTGTAGGTGTTCAGCTGCGTCGGGTTGACCGTGCTCTGACCGGCCGTGGTATCGACGAAGGTGTTCGTCACCCGGCCAGTACCGGCGTCATACAGGTTCTGCTGCACGATCTGATAGGGGTAATCGCCCAGCGTCCGGGACAGAGTCTTGCCGTCACGGTCGTAGATGGTGCTCACGAGGTAATCAGCGTTGCCGCCGGTGAACAACAGCAACCCGAACCGGTTGTAGGAGTTGTAGATCGTCTCCGCGGCGATACCCGCGTTCGGAACGGCCGGGGTGTCGTAGTAGGACAGCTCCCCAGTCATCGAGGTGTAGTAGTTGTTGCTCTGATACGTCCCCGCCAGCGCACCTTCACTGGCCGGAATGATGGTCCTGTTGCCCAACGGCCGGTAATCGGCGTCGTAGCCAGTGATCTGCTGCTTGTAGGCGTTGCCTCCGGAGTAGCGGATCGTGGAGTCGGCCTGGCCCTTGTTCCCGGCCGGGTCGAACGTCCACCCGGCCAGCTGCGCCGCGCTGTTGCCGGTCGCCTGCACACCCGCGTTGCCCACCGCAGTCGGCGAGCGGTCGGCCGTGGTGCCGCCGTCGTACTCACCGGTCTTGCGGTTCATCGCGTCGTACGTGTATCCCAGCACATGCCCACGCCCGTCGGCAGTCGCCAGCAGCAAGCCGGCGTCGTCGGCGTAGGTCGTGCTCAGACCGGTATCCGGGTCGCTCTTGGTCACCTGGTGCCCCAGCAGGTCCGACACCGTGGTGGTCCAGACATTGTGGGTCGGGGTGGCGGCGTCGGTGACCGTCGTCGTGGCGCCCACGTTGCCGCCCGGGTTATAGGTGAGCCCGTAGCTGGTGACGTCGGCGTCACCGGAATTGCCGGTCGGGGTCGGCGGACTGTTCTTGTACGTCCACAGCGCCGTAGTACGGCCGCGGACGTCGGTGAACGTCGAGGTCGCCGAGGAGGTTCCGGTGCCATTACCCGCCGGGCCGACCACATCGGTGCGGTCCAGCCCCGGGTAGGAGGTGGTGGTCACCATGCCCGAGATGGTCGAACCGTTGTGCTTCTGGGTGACGGTGACCGGACGGGACATGCCATCGAACGTCGTGACCGTCTGCGCGGGCAGGTTGTCACTCCAGGAAGCCCACACCCCGGTCGGCGTCGTCGCGCCCTGATCGAAGTAAGGCTGGTTGGTCTCCATGACTCGGCCGAGCGTGTCGTACCGGGTGTTGACGATCATCCGGCCGTGCGACTCGTCCAGAGCCGGCGACTGCGTCTGCACCACCTCGCCGAACCCGTCGATGATGCCGAAGGTGGCCGCATAGCTGCCGTCCTCCAGCAGCGTCTCGGTCTCGGCGTACCCGTTGGGCTGCGCCGGCTGCGACGGGGTCGCCAGATGCGGAGTCGTACCGTTGGTCAGATACGTGAACCGCATGTTCGGCGAGGTCTTGTTCGACGCCCACGGGCGGTCCGGCTTCCACACCCCCTTCAACCGCCCCATGCCGTCGAACATCTCAGTAGTGAGATGCCCGTTCATGTCGGTGGACGTCTCCGGGATACCACGACCCTGATCCAAGGTGGTCGTGCTCGCCCAACCCATCGGATCGGTGACCTTGTAACCGGTCGGCAGGGCACCGCCGGTCGGGGCGTAATCGGTGTGGGTGGTGTGCTGATCAGCATCGGTGGCCGAGGTAATGCGACCGTAGGTGCCGTCGAAAACGGCGCTCGTCACGGCCCAAGACTCGGTGTAGGTGTTGGTAACCGGATTGGTGAGCGTGATCCCCTTGGCCGTCTTGACCGTCGTCGGATCCCCAGCCCCCGGCAGCTCGCCGTTGTTCGGGGAGCCGTCGTATAGCGTGATGGAGTCAGAGATCAGATTGGCGCTGGTCAGAGTCACGTTGTAGGTACACGGGCCAAGCGCCTTCGTGCTCTCCCACGGAACACTGGTGCGCTGCGTGTTCGAGGTCTGCAACGCGTATCCGGTGGTCGTACACAGCTCTTGAACCGTGCCATCGCCCTTGTCGTCGGTCATCAACAACCGGCCGTTGCCGCCGGGAGTATTGGTGGCGGGGTTCGGCAGAGTGTTGTCGTAGTCGTAATCAATTTCGCTGCGACGAGTACCGGTGCTCACCTTCTGGTAGGTCACCGTCTTAGCGGTGTGGGCGAAGTGCGCACGCTGCATCGGCAAACCCGAGCCACGATCGTGCGCGGCGGTCACCATGTTCCCCGGGTCCGGACCACCGGATGGCAGGTTCACCACATGGGCCGGACCCGAACTGGTCGGATCCACCGGGATATTCACCACGTCGGAAACGACGTCACTACTCGTGGCCGAGGCGTAGGTCTGCGTCTCCAACACCTGTCCCGCCAGCGAGTTGTCGTCTCGCAGCCCGGGGACGCCGGGGGCGAAGACGTCGCCGTGGCCGTCGACGACCCACACGTGCTTGTTGGCATCCTGGAAGGGATAGGTGGCGTTACCGTCCTGATCCATACCACGGAAGTACGTGGCCACCGTCTTGGTGTTGCTGCCATCGACCTCGCCACCCGCGATCGCCTGCACCTGCGCATAACCGCGGAACTGATCGAACGTCCGATGCTGGGCGTCAGCCTGCTCCGAGTCGTTGGTGTGCCACACCGGAGTACCGAGATAGCTGTAGTTCACCTGCCGCATCGGCGCCAACAGTGTGTCGTCGTACCGGGTCACCGAGGTCACGGTGTACTTGTTGAACCAGTCCAACGTCGGAGTCGACGACGTACTGCCAGGCAAACTCCAATACTCCGGATAACAGAGAGTTGAGTTCGCGGTAATCGTCGGCGCGGTAGAACCCGGGCACAACGTGCTGGGATCGGCATACGACACGTCGACCTCGGACCCGGTGGTGTCGGTGATCGCGTCCATCCGCAGACGGTTGTAGTCCGAGGCGTTGTTGCTGGCGTTGAACGAGTGGGTCGCGGCCCGGTTCGGCAGGAACTGGCCGTAGGTGTAGACCGTCGGATCATCGGCCTGGGTGGTGGTGCCGTCCTGGTTCACCACCCAACCGCTGTGCTTGATCCCGGCCAGCCACAACGTCGGTTGATTCCCGGAGGTGGAGGGATCCGGCACCGCGTTGAACTGATGCATCAACGTGAACTTGTCCACCGGACGGTAAGCGGATCCGGTCCACACGTTCGAGGTCACCGAGTCCAGGCGCTCAGTGTTGTAGAACGACGGCCACAGGTCAGTGCACTTCGTGCCACCAGCCGTACCGTCCTTCGTCCCGGCCGAGGTGCAGGACAAGTCCCAGGGAGTGTCCACGAACGACGGAGCGTTCGCGGCGGTGATCCCAGTCTGCGCGATGCCACTGGAAACAGGGACCACACCCGTCGGGCAGCGGCTGTCATGCCCGGCCTGGCTGGTGTCGCTGATGCACCGCGCCACCGGGTTGAACACCACAGTGGCAGCCGGGTGAATCGTGGAGTTGTAGTAGTCATCGGTGCGCCAGCCGTAGTCGATCTGCCGCAGGAAACCGCCAGCCTGATACTCGGTCGGACTGTTGGCCGCGCCACGCAGATAGAAGTTCTCCTCGCGCGCATAGGTGTAGCGCGTCAAGTTGTGATGCGGGTCGATCACAAAGTCGAGGTTCCAGCGCCACCCGGTCCGGCAGTCAGTGGCCACTGCCGTCGTGGGATCCGCACACTTCGAACCCGCCGGACTGCCGGTACCGAACACCGGAGCGCCCCAAGCCGAATACGTCACCGGCTCGGTACCGCTGTTCGTACCACCAGGCAGCCGGTTCGCACCGAAGTAGTACTGCGTGCCATCAGTCGTGGTCAGACGCCAGTACGTACCACCGTCACCGGCGTTGCCGTTGGTCGCGCCGCTGAGCTGCTCCACCCGCGTGCCGTCATCACCGGAGATGCGCCAGACACCCGTGGCATCGTCATGGACCAGCTCGCCGCTGTGACCGGCCAGAGACACCGTCGCGTTCGGTATGCCCCAGCACTCGTCACCGGAAGTCGGGAAGCCAGCCTTGGAACACGGCTTGTAGGAACGCTCGATGAAGCCCGAGTTGTAGTCCCAGCCATCACCGACCCACGAACCCTGCCCGTTCGACGCCGACGTCCGACCATCGACGTTCGCCGAGTTGTACGACAACGCCACCGACGGAGCCGCGCCGCCGAGCGAGGCGGGGGTCGCGATCGGGTAGGTGTAGTTGAACGAACCCTCGTTGCCGCCGCTGGTCCACGTGTCCGACGGCTTCAACGACGTGGCCGAGTAAGAACCGTTCATCCCCGACGGAGTCGAGCTGGCCGCCAGCACCAACGGCGCCGCCGAAGCAGCCGCCGGGACGCTCACCGTCGCCACCAGCTTGTGATGCTGCCGATCGTTCGTGAACGACACCGGGGTCTGCTTGCGACACGCCGGATCGCTCGGCGTCGTCACCGAACACGCGGGCAACGCCACCAACGCCATCCGGTCGGCGAAATCGCCACCGAACGCAGTGGCGAAGCCGGAATAGTCCACCGCGACCGTCGCCGGGGTGCCGGCCGTGGTGCCGTCGGCCCGGACCGCGGTGACGATCACGCCTGCCACGCCCGCCTGCTGCGCCGCATCATGCGCCGCGACGCTCACCGTCACCTTCGGCGCCGGCACCGACTGCGCCGGCGCGCCAGGCGCCTTTGCCGCGCGCAGCACATCCGCGCCATCGCTGGGCGCTGCGATACTCACCGGCATACCGGCGATCGCCGCCAAGCCCGCAGTGGCATCCGACGCCGCCCCGGCGGCCAACGGCTTCAGCGGAGCCGCTGCGGGAGCCAGATCCACTGTCGCGGTCGCGGCCGACGGCCAGGTCGGAGCCGGGGCGTTATACCCGGGCAAACTCTGCGGTGTAGAACGCTTCGTCGCCAACCCGCCCTGCGACGGCACTGCCGCTTCTTTCACGACCGGCCGCGGCTGCCAGATCTTGCCCTTGTACGCACGACCCGCCGCATCGACCGACGGTGCCGACAACAGTGGGAGCGCTACCGCTGCCGCAGCTGTCCAGACCATGACACCGCGCGCGCGTCTTAGTCGACTCGCCGAGATCGCTGATGCCGTAGAACGCCAAGCTCCCATGAGACCCCCGAGCCCCGTAGCCGAACATGACAAGCGCCGACACGTCGGGCGGCGGCACCGGACCGCACTGTATTCGAACCCTGCGATACTGTCGACTGTCGACCATGGCGGAGATCCGCCAAGAGTCACGGATGGATAACGCATTTTTGCTATATGGGATACAGAGCTGGCTATCTCAAATCGCATACATAACGATTTCGCAACGCATGACGATTGACGCAGAGCTCTGCGACGCTCTAGGGTCCGCTGACGCAGGACTCAATGCGTGACCCTTACATCCGGACACGGAAGGTGCAACCATGCGCCATGCCCTGAAACGCTCGAAATACATCAAAAAACTCACCGGGCCAACGCTCGGAGCCGCGCTGGTCGTCAGCATGGTGCTCACCGGCGGCCAGGCGTGGGCTCAGACCACCACGGCGCCGCCGGCGCCGCACTCCACCCCGGCCCCGAAGCCCGGAGCTGACAGCTCGGGCAAGGCGGCCAATACCGGGCCGGTGCAGAAGGTCGCCGCTGCCTCGCCGGACAAGCTGGCGGCGCAGAAGGACCTCGCCGACGCGACTGCGAAGGCCAAGGCGACCGGTAAGCCGGCCCCGGTCGACCCGCAGACCACGATTTACGCCACGACCGTGGCCAACCCTGATGGCTCGTTCACCTCGACCGAGAACATCGCGCCGCAGCGGGTAAAGCAGAACAACGCCTGGGTCCCGGTCGACAGCACCCTGACGCAGGCAGCCGATGGCACCTGGCATTCCAAGGCCTCAGTGTTCGGAGTCACCATCTCCGGCGGCGGCACCGCGCCGTTGGCAGTCGAGGACGACCACGCGGGTCATGTGCTGACCATCACCTGGCCCTCGGCACTGCCCAAGCCGCAGGTCAGCGGCAGTACCGCGACCTACCCGGCGATTCTGCCCGGCGTGGACCTGAAGCTGACCGCCACGGCCTACGGGGTCAGTGACGTCCTGGTCATCCACGATGCGAAAGCCGCCGCCAACCCGGCCTTGCAGAGTCTGCACCTGGGCATGTCCAGCCCGGGATTGACGGTGAAGTCCAACGACGCCGGCGGCCTGAAGGTCACCGACAAGGACGGCAAGGACCGCTTCACCGGAACCACCCCGATGATGTGGGACTCCGCGACGGCACCGGCCGCCAAGGCCGCCGCCACCCCGGATCAGAGCTCGAACACGGCCGCCCCGGACACCACCGACCTCACCAAGTCCCCGGCGCTGACCTCGCATCTGGCCAAGATGCCGATCACTGCCGGCGGCAACGGAGTCGACTTCCGCCCCGACGCCAAAATGCTCGGCGATCCCGGCACCGTCTACCCGGTCTATCTGGACCCTGTCATCAACCCGGTGTACTCCAACGAGCGCGCCGAGATCTGGCAGTGCGGCGACACCGAATACATCAACGGCGCCGGTGAAACCGGTACCCAGACCATGCGCGTGGGCTGGAACTCCTGCGGCGGACTGATCCGCGGCATGCTCCAGTTCGACACCAGCCAACTGGTCGGACTGGAAGACATCCCCGAGCGGATCGATCAGGCCCACATCAGCCTGCACAACCAGTACCAGTGCACCCCGGTGACGGTGTTCCGCACCGGGCCGATCCAAAGCGGCGTCACCTGGAGCAACCAGGGCGGCAAGAGCATCTGGACCGGCGGCTTGGCCGGACCGCTCGCGGGTCAGGGACAAGGCTGCCCCACCCAGAACACCGGGCAGCAGTTCACCATCGATGACCTCCAGCAGGCCAAGGATGCCGCCTCGAACGACTGGGGCACCATCACCCTGGGCTTCCAGGCCGCCAACGAAGGCAACCACGCCACGTCCAACTACATGGCCTACTACGCCTCCGGCACCGGCTACTGGGGCGCCAGCGAGCCCACCCTGACCGCCCACTGGTGGAGCTGGCCGACCGTCGCCAACTTCGGCGTGACCACCGCACCCATCAACAACCACGGCGCCACCCAGAACATCTGCGGACCAACAGAATCCAACTTCGGCTACCTGCCCATCACCAGCACCCCGGTCCAGCTGTCCGCCGACGTCAGCGACGTCGACGGCGGCCACGACCTCGGCTTCGCCTACGAACTCGACGCCTACAACGCGGCAGGCAACTGGGTCAGCAACACTCCGCTGTCCAGACAGACCTTCCCCTACCCGACAGCCAACACCCCCCGGCACATCACCGCGCCCTTGTCCACCAACTGGATCGACGGCCAAGAGTACGTGATCAACCCGTGGGCCTGGGACAACGTCGAGAACCCCGACGGCGGCCAATGGTCGGCCAGCAGCGGCGGAACCTGCTGGTTCAAAGCCGCCACCAGCGCGCCCAACCAACCCACCTTCAGCAACACCACCTACCAGCGCACCGGCCAGCACCTGGCCTCCTACCCCACCGTCGGCACCGGCGGCAACCTCACCGTCAACGCCACCGCACCGACGACGCCCATCGTCCGCTTCGACTGGGCCCTGAACACCGCCTCCACCAACGAAGGCAACGGCCACTGCACCAAGACCGGCAACAACTGCGGGTCTGTCAACGCCGGAAACAGCACCAATACCAACGCCACCATCTCGATCCCCGCCGGCGCCGGCAACGGTGAGCACTGGGGCAACAACTACATCTACGTCAGCGCCATCGACGCCGCCGGCAACGTCTCGGCCTACGCACGCTTCGACTTCTTCGAAGCCCAAGCCTTCCAGCCCGTCTCCTTCGGGAATGTGACCGGCGACGGCACCCCCAACGTCATGTCCACCGACAGCGCCGGGAACCTGATCGTCTACCCGACCAACCGCGACATGTCCAAGAGCACTGACCCGAACGCCACCGCGGCCGCCAACGCCATCCAAGTCGCACCGGCCGCGACCGCACCCAACGACACATCCTGGGCCAGCGCGCTCTACACCCACCGCGGTGCGGAAGTCGTCCAACCCACCGACGACCTGTTCGCCTTCGACCACACCGGCGACGGCACCGGCCACATGTACTACTACCGCAACGCCCAGACCGCATCAGCATCCACACAACCCGGCTACAATCCACCCGACACCGTCAACGCCTTCACCCAGACCGCCCGGACCCAAGTCCAGCGGCCCGCCTGCACCCCGGCCGCCAACAACGGCTGGTGCACCGGCTACCAGACCAGCTGGAACGACGTCAAAAAGATCATCGCCCTCGGGCCGGTGACCGGCGGCTGCGACATCGTCCACCCCACCATCGCCTGCAAAACCAACCTGATCACCGTCGAAACCGACGGCGTCTCCCCCGCCCGAGTATGGCTGTTCACCGCCGCCGGCACCGGCTCACTCAAAAACCCCATCCTGCTGTCCACCTCCACCCCGGACTGGAACTGGGCGTCACCCGACCTCACCCTCATCGCCCCCGGCAACGCCTCGCACCACCCGGCTCCGACCGGGGCACCGGCCGCCGGCGGCATGCCCGACCTGTGGGCCGACTACGACGGCACCCTCTGGCAGTTCACCAACCACTCCGACACCGGCATCCTCGGCGCCGGAATCGCCAACCTCGACGCCAAGACCCGGCTCGGCGCCCCCGGCCAGTTCAGCGCGTACAGCTGGGTGTCCTCGGCCGGTGACCTCAACGGCGACGGCAACCCCGACCTGTGGACCATGGCCAACGGGCGCCTCGACGTCCTGTTCGGGCCGCTCACCGGCACCATCGACCTCTCCGAACAGTCGCAGACCACTGCCACCCTGATGGAATGGGGCGCCAGCCTCGGCGTCACCAGCCTGCAAGGCAGCCAAGTCACCCCCGGCTCGATCGGACAGGTCGTCTCCGACATCACCGGCGGCCCCGGCGGCCAGATGTGCCTCGACGACCTCAACGGCTCCCAGACCAACAACACCATCGCCGACATCTACCAGTGCAACGGCACCCGACCCCAGAAATGGAAGTTCGGAGCCGACAGCACCATCCGCTCCGTCGACGGAACCGGCGCGGCCAACCTCTGCCTGGACAGCGGCGGACCCGCCGTACAGGGATCCAAGGTCGTGCTGTACTCCTGCCAGCCGAACAACATATGGCAACAGTGGCGCACCATCCCCTCACCCTCGGCACCCGGCCACTTCTGGATCTACAACCCGAACACCGGATTCTGCCTGGACGACACCAACCGCTCGAACGCCAACGCCACCCAGTTCCAGAGCTGGCAGTGCATTGACACCACCAGCTCCCCGGCACCGCAACAGACCTTCGCGCTGCCCGGAGTCCCCGCGCAGACCCAGGCCATCGAGGCCGAGAACCTCGGCGCACCGTGGGGCAGCAACAACGGCGGCAGCCCGGGGGTCCAGACCAACTGCTGCGGCGCCTCGTGGTCCAACAACGGACAGCTGATGCTGGCCAACAGCACCGTCGGATCCACCATCACGCTCAACTACGACGTCGCGGTCGCCGGCATCTACCAGGTCGCACCGATCATGACCAAGGCCGTCGACTACGGCACCGTCTCCCTGACCGTGGACAACGCCGCCAAACCGCTGCCCACCGTGTTCGACGGGTATCAGAGCTCTGGGGTGTCCACCGCCGTGGTCCCCTTCGGCACCGTCGCACTGGCCGCGGGCAACCACAGCTTCACCTTCAAGGCCGCCGGCACCAACCCGGCCAGCACGGCCAACCGCTACAACCTCGGTATCGACAAGCTCATCCTCGTACCGTTCAGCAACACCGCTCCGACACCGGCGTTGAACGTCCCGGCCTCCGGGGTCGTCGGCCTGTCGGTCACCGCCGACGCCGGCACCACCTATCCCGGCGCCTCGCCGATCACCGGATACACCTTCGACTTCGGCGACGGCACCGTCGTAGGGCCGCAGGCGGCGGCGAAGGCCGTCCACGCGTACTCAGCGGCCGGTTCCTACCAGGTCAAGGTGACCGTCAGCGACGCGACCACCAGCAATACGACCGCCTCGACCATCGTCATCAGCACCGGGCCGACCAGCGAGTGGAAACTCAACGAGGGCTCCGGGACCACGGCTGCCGACACCGGTAGCAGCGCCGCCTTCCCGGCGACGTTCACCGGCGCGGCCAGCGCTTCGCCGGGCCGGTACGGGGTCTTCGGCGGCCCCAGCTCCGGGTACGCCGCCACGGCCGCGCCCGCGATCGACACCACCAAGTCGTTCACCGTGTCGGCCTGGGTCTATCTCGACTACGCGACGAGCAATCAGACCTTTGTCACCCAGCGCGGGAGCCAGGCCGGAGGCTTCCAGCTCGAATTCGAGAACAACGGCCTGGCCGGGAACGTGTGGTCGTTCACCCGCGCCACGGGCGACGTCGCGAACCCGGGCTACGCCCACGCGAACTCGCCGGCCAACAGCCCGAAGACCGACACCTGGACGCACCTGATCGGGAGCTGGGACGCCGCCACCGGCGCCATGTCCCTGTACGTGAACGGGCAGCTGGCGGGCACCAGCACCGACACCTCTCCCATCGCCGCCACCGGGCCGCTGACGATCGGAGCCGGGTTCCTCAACGGCGCCGCGACCGGCTACCTCGGCGGCGGCATCGCCGATGTGCGGGTCTATCAGCAGTCCTTCGGCAGCGAACTGGCGGGCCAGCTGTTCCAGAACACCGGCTTCACCCCGCCCACCACGCTGACCTACGCACTGTCCACGCCCGCCGCGCTCACCAGCTCGGACGGCACGGCGGCCGCGTGCAGCACCGATCCGGCGCATCCCACGACGAGCACCCTGGCGACGCCCGCGCTCGGGGCCTCGCTGACCGACGCCACCTGGCACGCCGAGTTCGAGATGCGGGACGTCACCGACCCCGTCGTGGCACCGCCGCTGTCCTACCAGGGAACCGGCTTCAGCACCGCGGCCGGCGCCCAGGTCAGCCTGACCACCCCGGCGCTCACCAACGGCCACGAGTACGGATTCGCGGCCCGCGCCCGCAGCGCCACCGGCGCCGTCTCGGCCGTGTCCCCGACCTGCTACGTGCGCGTATCAGTGAACGGACAAGCCGCGACGCCGGCGACCGGCGCGGCCGGGGCGTTCCTCGACAGCACCGTCTACTCCGCCGCCGCCGGCCCGACCAGCTGGGTCGGACCGCTGACCACGCTGGTCTGGCAGACCGACGGGAACCTGGTGCTGTACAAGAACACCGGCCAGCCGATCTGGGCCTCCAACACCGCCGGGAATCCCAACGCGACCCTGACCCTCCAGGACGACGGCAACATGGTCATCCGGCCGGCTATGCCGCTCGACGACGCCGCCGGCAACCTGTACGCCGGTGACCTGTGGAGTTCGGTGACCTACAACAAGGGCGCCTACAGCCTGGTGGTGCAGACCGACGGCAACGCCGTGGTCCGGGCCCCGTCCGGCGGCGTCTTCGGCACGTACGGCGACATCTGGAACCTCGCGAACGTCGCGGTCGGCCGCTGCCTGGACAGCAACGCCCAGGGCCAGCTCTACAGCAACCCCTGCGACACCACCAACGGCTACCAGCGGTGGATGATCACTCCCATCGGCAACGGGTCGTACACCTTCCAGGACAACGCCACCGGCCTGTGCCTGGACGGCGACGGGACCAGCGTCTACACGCGCCCCTGCACCGGGAACAACCCTTTCCAGCAGTGGCGACTCACCAAGAGCACCTCGGGCTGGGTCTTCGCCCACGTCCAATCCGGCAAGTTCCTCGACATGCAGTCCGACGGGACGCCGTACTTCAACAGCACTCGAACAGGGGGTACGTCTCAATTGTGGGGCTAGCGTCGAGTAGTCGCGCCGTGCAGGCGTCAGGCGCCTCGCACGCGTAGACGGATCCCAAGTCGGATCCCAGATCGGATCTCAGACCGGATCTCAGACCGGATCTCAGCTCGCTGAAACGGGGTCGCGCACCACGGTGCGCGGCCCCTCTGCCTTCGGCGTCTCCACGGGATCCCAGTGCGCCACCGGATTCCCGTGCCACCGCGTCCCGGCCCGCAGCCGGTCGCCGCGCATGACCAGCGACGACGGCCCCGCCACGGCGGCGTCGTCCAACCGGCTGCCCGGCAGCGCTATCGCGTGCGGACCCAGCGTCGCGCCCCGTCCCAGCGTCACCGTGTCCATGCGCATCAGCCGGTCCTGGAACAGATGGGTCTGGAGCACCACGCCCCGGTTCACGGTCGCGCCGTCGCCCAGCCGCACCAGATCGGTCTCCGGCAGCCAGTGGCTCTCGCACCACACGCCCCGTCCGATGCGGGCGCCGAGGCTGCGCATCCACAGGCTCAGGAACGGCGTCCCGATCAGCGACGTGCCGAGCCAGGGCATCGCCAGTTCCTCGACGAAGGTGTCGAACAGCTCGTTGCGCCACACGAACGAGCTCCACAGCGGCTTCTGCGACACCGTGAAGCGGCCGATGAGCAGCCACTTCGCCGCCGTCGTCAGCAGGCAGGCGGTGATGCCGCAGCCGAGGAGCGCCAGCATCGCGATCGGGAACGCCGGGTAGAGGCCGAAGCGGTCGTAGGCGGCCTGGACCGCTATCACCGCCAGGTCGCCGAGCAGCACCGTCGCCAGGACCGGCAGCCAGCGGCACAGCTCCACCGCGGCCCGCGCGGCCAGCAGCCGCGCCGGCGGGTCGTAGGTACGGTCCGTCGACTCGCCGCCCTCGGCCTGCCGCTGCACCGGGAAGCTCGGCCGCCCCAGCCACGAGCCGCCGGGCCCGGCGTCCGGCGGGGCGTCGGACAGCACGCCGATCAGCGACTCGTCGGGGACGGTGCGGAACGGTCCGACGATCCCGGAGTTGCCGACGAACGAGCGCTTGCCGATCCGGGACGGCCCCAGGCGCAGCCAGCCGCCGCGGATCTCGTAGGGCGCCACCAGTGTGTCGTCGGCCAGGAAGGCGTGGTCGTCCACGGTCAGCAGGCTCGGCAGCGCCAGCGCGGTCGAGGCCTCGACGCGACGCCCGATCCGCGCCCCGAGCAGCCGCAGCCACACCGGAGTCAGCATGCTGGCATACAGCGGGAACAGCGTTCCGCGCGCGGTCGCCATCAGCCGGTGCACCAGCCACACCCGGAAGCCGACGCCGCCGTGCGCCGGATACACGCCGGGCCGGATGGTCCGCGACGCGATCCGCACGGTCAGCGCGACCAGCAGCGCGTAGCAGAACACTGTGAGCAGCGTCAGGGGCACGGACGTGGCCAGCAGCAGACCCGCCAGGCTGCCGGGCGTCGGGTGCGGGCCCTTCCACGCCGTGAGCAGCGCCAGCGCCGGGAGGGCGGCCACCAGCGGCAGCAGTTGCAGCGCGGGCAGCGACAGGGTGTGGAGCAGCGCGATCCGCGCCGAGCGCCCGTACTCCGGCGGCGGCCAGCGGAACGTCGGCGGGACGTCGTCGCGGCGCGCGGGCGTGCCATGCCAGCGCTCGCCGGCCGGCACCCGACTGGTCACGCAGCTGCCCGCCGCCACCAGCGCACCGGCCTCCAGATCGGCACCGGGCATCAGCATGCTGCGAGTCCCCACCGAGGCGCCGGGACCGACCCGGACGCCGCCGACGTGCAACAGATCGCCCTCGATCCACCACCCGGCGGCGTCCACCTCCGGCTCCAGCACAGCACCGTCGCCGAACGCCGCCATACCGGTGACCGGCGGCAGCGTGTGCAGCTCCACATCGCGGCCGACGCGACAGCCGAGCAGGCGCGCATAGCGGCCGGCCAGCGGCGTGCCGACCACCGCGCCCAGACTGAAGGCCCCGACCAGCCGCTCGGCGGTCCACAGCCGCAGATGGGTCCAACCGCCGCGCGGATAGGAGCCGGGTTGCAGGTTGAGGGTGAACAGACGCGCGCCGAGCCCGCTGAACACCACCCGCGCCGGAGCACTCGACAGCGCGAGCCAGCCGCCGACGATCAGCCACCACGAGGTGTGCGGAGCCCATGGCACCGGCCCAAGGACGTTGTCCAGCGCCGCCACCCCGAGGACCCACGGGATGGCGGTTATGAGGAACAGCAGGACGAGGACGACGCCTTGGTACAGGCCGGCGGTCGACGGCGTCAGGTGGACGCGCCGGTGCCGGACGCGCGGCTTGCGGCCTGCGGCGGGGTCGTCGTCCTCACCGAGGAAGGCGGCCAGGTCGACGAGACGCGGATGCTGGTAGAGATCTTTGACGGTGAAGGCCGGGAACCGCTCACGCATCTCGGCGACCAGCCGCGCGGCGGTGAGGCTGCTGCCGCCGAGGGCGAAGAAGTCGCTGTCGGGCTCGACGGGAACGCCGAGCAGGCGTCGCCACTGCTCGGCGACCCATCCCGCGGTGCCGCCGAGCTCCGCACCAGCGTCCGAGGAGGCGGATGCGTGGCCGGGCAGGGGCCATGGCAGGGCTTTGCGGTCCACTTTGCCGGAGGTGCGGGTCGGCAAGTTGTCGACCACGGCTAGGACCGGCACGAGGGCTGGGGGAAGGCGCTGGAGGAGCAGGGCGCGGGCAGCGTCGCGGTCGAAGGAGATACTGGGAGCGGGGTCGCTGCCAGGCCCGAAGCCTGCGCTGAGGCCCGGCCCGGAGGTGGAACCGCCGCCGGAGCCGGAGGTTGCGCCAGAGCGCGGGCCGGAAAAGGAAGCGGCGCTGGAATCGGAGCTTCGGCCGGGGTCGGAAGCGAAGCCGGGCCGATCGCTGGAACCGGAGCTTCGGCCGGAGTCGGTACCGAAGCCGAGCCGGTCGCTGAATTCGGCGCTTAAGCTGGGGTCGGAACCGAAGCCGGGCCGATCGCCGGAACCGGAACTTAGGCCGGGGTCGGAACCGAAGCCGGGCCGATCGCTGAAATCGGTGCTTTGACTCGGGTCGGAAGCGAAGCCGAGCCCGTCGTTGATATCAAGATTTGCCGGATCTCCGGCAGATCGCTGATGCGGAATGTTCGTGAGCTGCGAAGCTTCATGACCGGTGTTCACCGCCAGCACCAAGTACCCGACCAGCACCTGCCCGCCCGCCGGGCTGTCCTTCACCGCCGCGGCGGCCGCCCGGACTCCGGGCAGTGCCTGCAACGCCGCGTCGACCTCGCCCAGTTCGATCCGGCGGCCGCCGATCTTCACCTGCTCGTCGGCGCGGCCTACGAAGATCAATCCTTCGCGTTCGGCGCGTACCAGGTCGCCGGTGCGGTAGACCCGTGGGCTCCGGAGGGCCGGGTGCGCGGCGAACTTCTCGGTGTCCTTGTCGGGGTCGAGGTATCGTGCGGTTCCGACTCCGCCGATCAGTAGTTCGCCGGTCGTGCCCCAGGGGACCGGCTTCCCGGCGGCGTCGACCACTGCCAACTCCCAGCCGTCCAGCGGGATGCCGATTCGCACCGGCTCCCCGGACCGCATCAGGGAGACGCAGGCCACCACCGTGGCCTCGGTCGGCCCGTAGGTGTTCCAGAACTCCCGGCCCGGCACCGCCAGGCGCTCCACCAGTTCCGGCGGGCACGACTCGCCGCCGACGATCAGCAGGCGGACCCGGGCCAGGGCCTCGGCCGGCCACAGGGCGACCAGCGTCGGCACCGTCGAGACCACGGTGATGCCCCGCTCGACCAGCCACGGCCCCAGGTCGGTCCCGGCCTTCACCAGTGAGCGCGGCGCCGGTACCAGGCACGCGCCGTGCCGCCAGGCCAGCCACATCTCCTCGCACGAGGCGTCGAACGCCACGGACAGCCCGGCCAGGACCCGGTCGCCGGGCCCGAGCGGCGCGCTCCGCACGAACAGGCGCGCCTCGGCGTCCACGAACGCCGCCGCCGAGCGGTGCGTGACCGCTACGCCCTTGGGGCGTCCGGTGGTGCCGGAAGTGAAGATGATCCAGGCGTCGTCGCCCAGGTCCGGCGGACCGGTACGGCTACCGGCCCGTCCCGGCCCAGCAACCAACCCCAAGCCCTCACCGACCACCACGCACACCCCGGCGTCCTGCCAGATCAGCCCCGCCCGCTCGTCCGGATCATCCACATCGACCGGCACATAAGCAGCGCCGGCAACCAGCACACCAAGAATCGCGACATACAAATCAGTAGTGCCCGACGGCACCCGCACCCCGACCCGGTCACCCGGCCCGACACCGTGCGCACGCAGCGTCCCGGCAAACGACTCGGCGGCCGAGCGCAGCGCCCGATAGGACAGCACGACCCCTCCGGCCTCCAGCGCGGGAGCGTCGGGATGACCGCGGACCGTGGCGTCCAGCACCTCGACCAGCGTCCGAGGCGGTGCGGGATCGACGACCGGCCACACGGCGCGGTCCAACGAGACAGGCGACATCCGGCCGAGCGGCCAGGTCGCTGCCGTGTCGTGGGTAGGGTGCATGCACTAGTCATTCTTGTGTCGTCGTTACCAGCAGTACGCCAGGCCCGGCAGCCTTCTGTGGCAACGCGACCGGTCATGTCCTGACCATGATTCATGAGCGTTGCATAAAGAGAACGTTAAGAACCCCGCGCAAAGCGGCCCGACCAGCGGATTCTCACATCGCGTCACAGTGCATCTCAGGGCCCGGACTCGCATTCCGCCCCGCGCGCGGCCGCGACTACCGTCGCACCATGTTCCAGCTGCACGTCCTCCGGCGCCATGTCGACCTCATGCGCGTCGACAGCGCGATCTGTCGCGCCGCAGTCTGACGATCGCTGACACATCCCCTCTCTCCGAAAGTCTTTTCGCCATGCGCAAAAGCACCTTCGGCGCGGTCCTCACCGCCGCGTCCGCCCTCTCCGTCGCGAGCGCCGTCGCCATCCCGGCCACGGCCGAGGCGGCAGCTTCCGCCCCGCAGTTCCCGCAGCTCACCGTCCTCACCGACACCGCCGGGACCGGCCGGGGCGACATCTTCCTCACCCCCACCTCCGCCGACCCCGCCTACCTCAACGGCGTCGAGATCCTGTCTCCCGACGCCAAGCACGTCGTCTGGTCGCACGCCGTCCCGGCCGGCCAGCTCGCCGCCGACTTCCGCAAGCAGAGCTACCACGGCCGGCCGGTCCTGACCTGGTGGCAGGGCACCGGACTGGGCGGCCTGGCCGACGGCGTCGACGAGATCTACGACGCCCACTACCGGAAGATCGCCGAAGTGCGGGCCGGCAACGGCTACAAGGCCGACGGGCACGAGTTCGTCATCACGCCCCGCAACACCGCCCTGATCCTCGCCTACACCGAGGCCACCGCCGACCTGACGGCGATCGGCGGCTCCGCGCACCAGAAGGTGATCGACGGGGTCGTGCAGGAGATCGACATCGCCACCGGCAAGGTGCTGTTCCAGTGGAACAGCGCCGACCACGTGCCGTATTCGCAGAGCGAGCAGCCGCTGCCGAAATCGCCGGACACCCCGTGGGACTGGTTCCACGTCAACGCGGTCAAGGAGGACGGGAACCACCACCTGCTGATCGACGCGCGCAACACGTGGACCGCCTACGAGATCTCGCGGACCTCCGGCAAGATCGAGTGGCAGCTCGGCGGCAAGGCGAGTTCCTTCGCGGTGAAGGCCGCGCCGGGGCTGGAGCTCAACACCGCCGACGCGCCGTTCGCCTGGCAGCATGACGCCACGTCGTTGGGCCACGGCTACTACAGCGTGTTCGACAACGAGGCCGCCGGGGCGGCGAACAGCGGCACCGGCGTCTCCTCGGCCTACGACCGCAGCCGGGTCGTGACGCTCAAGCTGGATCCGGCGAAGCACGAGGCCACGCTGGTCCGGGCCGAGGATCAGCCCTCGAAGCTGCTCGCGTCGTCGCAGGGCAACGCGCAGCGGGAGCGGAGCGGCCAGACCTTCGTCGGCTGGGGTTCGCTGCCGTTCGTGTCCGAGTTCGGCCGGAACGGCGCGCTGGTCTTCAACGCGCAGTTCCCGGCCGGGGTCAACACCTACCGCGCATACCGGTTCAGCTGGAGCGCGCCGCGGAGCCAGGACCAAGCCTCCTAAGCAGGTCGAGCACGGATTCCAGAGTGCGGGGGATCTCAGGGGGCAGCGATACGTAGAGCTGGATGCCGGTCACACCGGGCACGTGGTACCGCAGGATCTGCTCCCGGCAGTCCTCCGGTGAGCCGCTGATGAACAGCCCGTCCACGATCTCGTCCGGCAGCGCCCGCTGAGCCCCCGCCGGGTCCCCCGCCTCCCATGCCGCATGCGACGTGCGGAGCAGGTCGTCGTTGCCCAGCCACTCGTGGAACTTGCGATAAGGCTCCTGATTAAGGATCCACGCGAGAAAGGAGCGCGCGCTGGCCCGGGCATAGTGCCGGTCCGTCGTCGGGCAGACGAACACTTTGACGATCAGCTCCTTGCCGGCCGGCTGCGGTCCGACCGCTTCGAGGACCTTGGGCACGTCGCCGGGCAGCAGCAGGTTCGTGATCGCGCCGTTCCCGTCGGCGAACGCGAGCCGCAGCATCGCGGGACGCAGCGCTCCCAGGATCACCTTGACCGGGTCGGCCGGTGGATGCGGCATGCGGTAGCCGGCGATGGTGAACGTCTCGAAGTCGTCGCCGATGTATTCGCCCCGGAGCGCGCGGGTGACGAAGCGGAGCACGTCGCGCGTGCGTTTGAAAGGCGCCTCGAACGGGATGCCGTTGATGTCGCTGACATGTGCGGGCACTGAGGAACCGAGGCCCAGCAGCACGCGCCCGGGTCCGGGAGCGAGTTCCGCCAGCGTGGCGGCGGTCTGGGCGATCACCGCCGGACCCCGGGTGTAGACGGGGATGACGCCGGTGCCCACGCGCAAGGACGGGGACCAGGCCGCGGTGGCGGCGAGCGGCGTGAAGGCGTCGGTGCCGCCGCCTTCCGCTGTCCAGACATCGGTATAGCCGATCGCGGGGAGCTGCTCCACGATGGGGCGGTGCTGGCCGAGCGAGATGCCCGGGAGCGGCAGGGTGACGCCCCACGTGGGTGGAGCGCTGACGGAATTGGTGACTGGCACAGCGACGACGTCCTTTCCGGTGAGGAGTCCAGCCTTCAGGGTTGGACGCGTCCCAGCCAGATAGGCGTCTATGCCATTACTTCTGCTTAATACGATCAGTGCACTGTCAGAACCCTGGTGGCGTCGTCCGGGCTCTCCGGGGTGAACAGCAGGATCAGCGACGACGGCGCATCCACCGGGCGCAGGGAAGCCAGCGACATCCGGAGCGGTTCGGCGCCGGGCGGGGCGACGGTGACGACACGCGTGGTCAGTTCGCCGACCGAGTGGCAGCTCCACCAGTGGCTGAGTTCGGGCGCGTCCGCCGTCAGGCGACGGTAGAGGGCTGCGATCCGCTCGTCGGACGACGCCGTGGTGGCCTGGGCCCGGAAGTGCTGGAACACGCTCATGGCGAGCGGCTCCCAATCCGCGTGCGAGAGCGTCCCGCGGAGCCGGTCGTCGGCGACCAGCAGCCACATCAGGTTGCGACGGTCGGCCGGCACCGCCGAGGGATCGCCCCAGACCGCCGACCAGGCGGCGTTCCACGCCACCACGTCGAAGTTGCGGTCCAGCAGGACCGCCGGGCTGACCGGCCAGGAGTCCAGCACCGGTTGCAGCGCCGATCGCGGACCGGCAGCGGGCCCGGGTTCGACTTCGGGTTCGTAGAAGCCCGCCAGGCGCAGCGCGTGCCGGGTCTCGGTGTCGTCGAGGCGCAGAACGCGGCCCACGGACTCCAGCACTTGGCGCGAAGCCGCGACTCTGCCCTGCTCCAGCCACGTGTACCAGGCGATGCTGACGCCCGCGAGGGAGGCGACCTCCTCCCGCCGCAGTCCCGGGGTCCGGCGGCGCGGGGCGGTCGGCAGGCCCACGTCTTCAGGCTTGAGAAGCGCGCGGTAGGCACGGAGAAAAGTGCCGAGTTCCTGGCCGGCGGCGGGGGTCGACATGCGGAGCTCCTCTCGATCAAGAGAAGTCTGTCAGCACCGCCGGTCAAAGGCCGTCGACAACTGATGTCCGCCGCGCATCCCGAGTCCACGAGCAGTTCACCTCAGCACCCTGTCCCCCCACAGATCATGGGCCTTCCTGAAACAACGAACGGGAAGACAGGACGGGGATGAACCTCATCAAACTGAACCACCGCAGGCTGAGGCCGACCAGGATCACAGCCCTGACAGCCGCCGGCCTGGCCACCATAGCGGCCACCACGGCCGTCACCGCGCCCGCGGGCCACGCCGACCCGACCGGCACCCCCACCTACCGCCAGCTGGCCGGCTTCGGCTCCCGCGAGACCGCCCCGGTCATGGACGCCCTGTCCAACGCGGTGACCATCAACGGGGTCAAGGTCCTCGGCTCCTACAACCCGCACGGCCAGTCCACCCCGGTCCAGACCAAAGCGGACCCGGCCTGCGTCTACCGGTACCAACCGCCGCTGGGCGGCGTCCCCAACTTCTCCGGCGGCGGCTACGACGCGCTCGTCAAAGAGTTCGTCAACGCCGGCGCCCACGGCTGCGTCCAGTTCTCGCGCTCCTCGTTCGTGGACCCCCGGCCCTACGCCGAGTACGCCGTCAGCCTCACCTACATCCCCTACGCCTACGACGGCACCACCTTCGCCGTCACCGGCACGAGCATCATCCCCCGCGACCTGACCTTCGCGGACCTGCGCGCCATCTACACCTGCGACCCGGGCTACGTCGGCACCGGCCCCAACTACACGATCCGCGCCCTGCTCCCGGAGAACGGCTCCGACACCCGCAACGCGTGGCTCCGCATCATGGGCATCAGCGAGACCGACGTCCAAAGCGGCCACCTGCCCTGCGTCAGCGACCAGGGCAGCCAAGGCGCCTACCCTCCCGGCGATCTGCGGATGCTGACAAGCAACACCCTGATGCCGATCTCGATCGCCTCCTACAACGCCCAGGCCGCGGGCGTGATCCCGGATGTGCGCGGAACCGCCACCCTCGGCTCGATCCAGGGCACCGCCCCCGACCTCGCCAGCCCCGCCTTCCCGGCGGCCTTCGGCGGCTACTCGTTCGCCGTCGGCAGCGGCAGCACGATCCCGAGCCAGGTGACGCGCTCCGACCTGGTGCAGATCTACCACTGCGACCCGGCCTACGTCGGCACCGCGCCGAACTACGCCGTCCACCCGCTCCTGCCCAAGGCCGGAACGGCGGCGCGCGCCGCCTGGGAGTCGGCCGTCAACATCACCGACTCCCAGTTGGCCGCGGGCCAGTACCCCTGTGTCTCCGACACGCGTCTCGGCGTCCCGATCGCCGAGAACGACGGCCGGGTCCTGGACGCGACGTCCCTGGTCCCGATGTCGATCTCGGCCTACCTCGCGCAGGCCGGCGGTACGGTCCCGGACGTGCGCGGCAGCGCGTCGCTGGGCATGATCGACAACGTCAACCCGCTGACCGTGAACCGGAACTTCGCCGCGGGCAACGAGGTCGACAACGTGATCGCCACGCAGTACGTCAACACGGCGCCCTACAGCACGGTCTTCGTCGGCCAGAACTCGCTGGTCTGTCAGAACACGGCGATCATCCAGCGGTACGGCTACGGCGCGGACCCGTCCTGCGGGAACACCACCAAGCAGTACGACTGATCAGCATGTAATCAGTATCCTGACTCGACATCCAGGATCCAGGTGGTGCCGAACCGGTCGGTGAGCATCCCGAATCCGGGGGCCCACTGGGAGGGCCCGAAGTCCTGAATGACGGTCGCACCGTTACGCAGCTTCTCCCAGTGCGCGGCGATCTCCTCCACGGAATCGCCGCGCACTGACAGGAAGAACCGCTCCGTCGTCATCGTCAGACCATTGACACGCGTGGTCTCCCCGCCGGGCGTTCGTTCGCCCTCGCCGGGAACGTCGTAGGCCATGACCCGGAAGCCGTTCGCCCCGACGACCTGGCCGAAGACCACGTGTTCCGCGCCAGGCGCGTCCTTCGGCATCCCGAAGTCGCCGTAGGTCGCGACCATGACCTCGCCGCCGAAAACGGACTGGTAGAACTCCAGTGCTTCCCGGGCTTCGCCGTGGAAGTTCAGATGCGCAGTCGTGTGGACCGTCATGATGTCTCCTCCGTCCCTGTCCGCCGGATGTGCACCGGCGCGACACCAACAAGCATTGCTCCAGTACCGGACAGGGAGTGTCCGCTACTAGGACGCGTCGGCATCGGCGGGCGAGTCGGTCTCGGGCACCGGGCAGGCAGCACGGCTCGGCGGGCGGACCTTGACCTGGAGCGTGCTCCAGGGTGCACGGTCGACGACATGGAATACACACCTTTCGGCGGCCCGGAGGGGCCGCGGGTCAGCACCCTGGCGCTCGGCGCCCTGCCCTTCGGCGCGGGCGTCGACGAGCCGACGTCGTTCGCCCTGCTCGACCGGTTCGTCGAGGCCGGCGGCACGTTCATCGACACGGCCGACTGCTACTGCTTCTGGGTCGCCGGCAGGACCGGACGGGAGAGCGAGGAGCTGCTCGGCCGCTGGCTGGCGTCCCGGAAGAACCGCGACGGCCTGGTCATCTCCACCAAACTCGGCGCCCAGCCGGACCCGGAGCTGGCCACGACCTGGCCGCGCAACGCCGAGGGCCTCTCGGCGAAGACCGTCCGCGCCGCCGCCGAGGGCAGCCTCCGGCGCCTGGGCACCGACCACGTCGACGTCCTCTTCGCCCATCTGGAGGACCGGTCCGTCGACTTCGTCGAGACGGTCGGCGCCTTCGCGGACCTCGTCGCCGACGGCCTGATCGGCCAGGCCGGCGTCTCCAATCACCCGACGTCCCGCATCAAGCAGGCGCGGGCCGCCGCCGTCGAGCTCGGCGTCCCCGGCTACACCGCGGTCCAGCAGCGGCACAGCTTCCTCACCCCGAAGCCGGGCGCGAGCTTCGAGATCCAGGAGGCGGCCGACGACGACCTGCTGGCCCTGGTCCGCGCGCAGGACGACCTCTCGATGATGGCGTACACGGCCCTGTTGGAAGGCGCGCTGGTCCGCGAGGACCGACCGCTGCCCCGGCAGTATCAGACCCCGCAGAACGAGCGGAGACGCGCCGCCCTGTGGCGCACGGCCCAGGAGGCCGGTGTCACGCGTGCCCAGCTCGCCCTGGCCTGGGTGCTGCGCGGCGACCCGCAGATCATCCCCGTTCTCGGTGTCAGCACCCTGTCCCAGCTCGACGACGCCCTCGGCGCGCCGGCCGTGCCGGCGGACGCGCTCGCGGCGCTGGCCGTGGCCGTGGACGAGGCGGAGGCGGAGGCCGGGGCGGAGTAGCCGGGGCGGGGGCAGGGGCGGAGTAGCCGGCACTGAAGCCGATCACAACTCCAGACGCGCCGAGGCGCATCATGAAAGACATGCCGACCAGCTCCGCCCCCTCCGCCTCCCGCCGCCTGCTCTCCCTGTTGTCCTTGTTGCAGGTACGGCGCGAGTGGCCGGGCCAGTTGCTCGCGGAGCGTCTCGACGTCAGTCCCCGCACTGTGCGCCGCGACGTCGACCGGCTGCGCGAACTCGGCTACCCCGTCCGCGCCATCAAGGGCCCCGACGGCGGCTATCGCCTCGACGCCGGCTCCCACCTGCCGCCGCTGCTGTTCGACGACGACCAAGCGGTCGCCCTGGCCATCGCCCTGCGCACGGCCACTCTGGCGGGCGCCGGAATCGAGGAACCCGCGCTGCGGGCGCTGGCCACTCTCCGCCAGGTGATGCCGGCCCGGCTGCGCGGCCGACTGGACGTCCTGGACCCGGTGGTCATGGCGAACTCGCCCGACGCCACCGAAGCTCCCGTGGACACGGAGGTCCTGCTGGCGATCGGCGCCGCGATCCAGTCCCACGAAGAACTCAGGTTCGACTACCACTCCCCGGCCTCCGCACCGGACGACGCCGCGCCGCCCCGCCGCACCCAACCCCACCACCTCGTCGCCCACGCGAAACGCTGGTATCTGATCGCCTGGGACGCGGCCCGTGCGGACTGGCGCGTCTACCGCGTCGACCGCATGACCCTCCGCACTCCGAACGGCCCCCGCTTCACGCCCCGTGCGCTCCACGAGCTTCCCGGCGCCGACCCCGCCGCTTTCCTCGCCGCACGCTTCAAAGGTTCCGACCACGCCGACACCTGGCCCTGCACCGCCACCGTGATCCTCGACGCGCCCGCCGACGCCATCGCGCCCTTCGCCCGCGACGCCGTCGTGGAGCCCCTGGGCCCGCGCCGCTGCCGCCTGCGCATCGGCTCCTGGTCCTGGCCCGGGCTGGCCGCCGACCTCGCCCGCTTCGGCGCCGACCTCGAAGTGCTCGATCCGCCGGAGCTCCGCGCGGCCTTCGCGGACCTCGCACGACGAGCGGCCAAGGCAGCCGGTCCCGCCGGCCCCTGACACCAGCGATGAAGAATCCTTAGGTGCTATCCCACCCTGTTCACCTCGCCCGGCACCGGCGCCGAAGGAACACGGCCCGCCGCGCGCTCGCACAACCTGCCGTTTCCGCCCCGGGCCACGCGCCATCCACCGCCTGAACAGCCCGTGAAGGACAGTCGCACTCGCCGTGACCGACTCCTTGCCTACATCGAACGTTTGACGCACACTCGCCGTTGAGAGAACGCAGGACCCGTACCTGCGATCCGGAGCGCGGCCACGCCCGGAACGTGCCCTCGTGCCGCAACGACGCGGCGTGACGAAGCCGATCTTGGAGCGCACCAGTGGCCGTCCCGAGAATCCTGTTCGCCCTCCCCCTGCTCGTGCTCGGCGCCGCCGCGCCGGCCCTGGCGCACACCACCGCCGCCCCGGCGGACGCCCCGAACCTCGTGGGGATGCGCCAGGAGGACTTCAGCAAGGACACCGTCACCCTGCACGTCGGCGACACCCTGAAGCTGTTCAACGACTCCAACTTCCTGCACGTCGTGGCCCCCGGTGAGGACGCCCGGGTGGCCGACCAGGCCGGGGAGCCGCGCTTCGGGGCGCGGGACGTGGTCAGCGTCCCGCGCGGCACCGCCTACCAGACCATGACCTGGGGCGCGCCCGGCACCTACCACGTGACCTGCACCCTGCACCCGGAGATGAACCTGACGGTGATCGTGCTGCCGTCTTCCTAGCCCCCGGCCCGGCGTGGCCGCGCCGGACCGGGAGACCCGACCGCTTCGAGGTCCCGAAGGGAGGTCAGCAGATGAAGACCCTGAAGTGCTCCGTCAAGCACGCACGCTACGCGATGGGCTCGCTCACCGGCGTGCTCTTTGCCGCGTGCGGCGGCGGCTCCTGATGATCGGCACCGCCTGAGCCCGGTTCGCCGAACCGGGCCCGGGCGGGCTGGAGCGCCCAGCGCGGGGGCCGGGCGGGCACCGGCCGGCCCCCGTCATCGTCGCAGATCCCGTCAGGAAGGGCCCACCCGTGTTCGAGACCGGTATCCGACAGTTCCGCATGGCGCTGGCCATGGTGTCCGGGCGCCGCATCCGGCCGGAGGTGATCGAGAAGCTGATCGCCGACGCCGCCGCGACCCTCGCCGAGTTCGGCGCGCCCGGCGACGACGTGCGGCAGCTGCTCGAAGGGCCGTTCGCCGACCCCGAGGCGCGCGAGCACTTCCAGACCCAGGGCATCCGCCGGACGCTGCGCCGGCTCCACGAGCACTCCCCGTTCTACCGCCGCCGCCTGGCCGAGGCGGGCATATCAGCCCTCGAGCTCAAGTCCTTCGAGCCGGCCGCCCTGCACCGGATCCCGGTCACCACCAAGGACGAACTGGTCCGCCACGCCCGCGACTTCGTCTGCGACGACGTCCAGCCGCACCTGTCGACGCGCACCACCGGCACCACCGGCACCCCGGTCGAGATCTGGCTCTCGGTCTACGAGTCCCGCCTGTGGCCGGCCCTGGCGGCGCTGGCCGGCCTGCTCCGGCACGAGATCAGCCCGGCCGACCTGCTCCAGGTGAACCTCAGCTCCCGGGCCACCGCCGCCGTCCAGCACGACATCGAGGTCTGCCGCCTGGTCGGCGCCCGCACCCGCGTCCTGGGCCTGGTCCCGGTCGCCCAGAGCCTGGAGGCCCTCCTCGACGGCGCCACCATCCTGGGCACCTACCCCAGCTACCTGGCCCAGCTCGTCACCGAGGCCCGGGCCCGGCGCCTGACCCCGGCCGACTTCACCCTCCGCCGCATCGACGTCGCCGGCGAGCTCCTGTCCACCGCCGTCGCCGACGCCGCCCGCGAGACCTTCGGCGCCGAAGTCACCGACACCTTCGCCATGACCGAGGTGCTGCCGCTGTCCGGCCGCAGCTGCGAACGCGGACACCTGCACCCCGACCTGAACGTCGGCCTGGTCGAAGTCCTGCGCCTGGACGAGGACGCCCCGGCCGACCCGGGCGAACTGGGACGCCTGGTGGTCACGCCCTACTTCCCCTACCGGGACTGCATGCCCCTGCTCCGCTACGACACCGGCGACCTGATCCGGCGCCTGCCGGAGGACACGGCCCGGTGCAGCCTGGCCGGCATCCCCGGCGTATCAGCGATCCAGGGCAAGGCCGCCCTCCTGGTCCGCACCGCCGACGGCCCGGTCACCACCCGCGACGTCCTCGAAGTCCTCGAAGCCCTGCCGACGCACCCCTGGCCGGCCCGCTTCCACACCTGGGCCGAGGACGGCCGGCTCCACGTCGGCGTGCCCCCAGAGCTCCTGGCCGACCTCGGAGCCACCGACCTGGCCAAGGCCTTCGCCGCCCGAGGCCTCGACGCCACCGTCGAGCCCGCCACCGCGACCCCCCGCGCCGTCCGCGCCGACCTGACCGAGACCACCTTCCCCGGCGCCGTCCCAGCGCCGCCGCGCCCCCTGGAGCACCATGTCTGACCTGCTGGTGCGGCAGAGCATGCTGCAACTCGCCGTGACCATCTGCGCCTCCCTCGGCGTCACCGCCGCCGCCGTCGCCTACCTCCGGCGCTACCGCCTGGAACGCCCGGCAATCGGAACCTTCAACCTCCGCGACGTCGCGACCATGATGGTCTTCATCACCGTGCTGCCACTGTTCTACCTGAGCCTGCCCTACTGGATCCTGACCCCCTTCCTGGTCCTCACCTTCGGCGGCGCCCTGTCCATCGGACTACGCCCGGTGATGCCGGCCACCGCCTCCTGGACCGTGATCGGCATCCTGCTCGGCACGAACCTCTGGGTGGCCCGCACGATGCTCGGCACCCAGGCCGGCTGGCAGCTCTACTGGATATGCGTCGGCCTAGTAGTGTTCGGCGCCGCAGTCTGCGTATCGAACCTCTACGTACAAGGCGGCATGAAACTCCGCCACGCCGCATGGTTCACCCTCGCACTGGCGGTCTACGACTTCACCTTCAGCACAATACTTCCGCTGACACCCAAACTCGCCGACCGCTTCCAGGGCCACCCCCTCAACGCCGCGATCGGAATGCGATGGGATGTGTTCAACGCAGCGATCGGCGTCGGAGACCTGCTCGCCTTCGCCGTATTCGCAGCAGCCGCCTACAAGGCCTACGGCGCCAAGGCCATGCGCCTGGTCTTCCCCCTGGTAGTACTGTTCGGCGCCGCCGCACCCAGCCTGACCCCACTGGTCCTGCACACCTTCACCCGAGGCAGCCTGAACATCGTGGTCCCGGTCCAATCCTGGTTCGGCCCACCGGCCTTCCTGCTCTACCGCTGGATGCACAAGCACTACGGCCCCGAACGCACCACCGCCCAATTCCGCGCAGACCTCGACGCCGAACAGGTCACCCAACCACAACCACGCCCCATACCCCTGGCTCACCGAGGCTGAAGCACATCCCCGTACCGCTCCCAACGCGGCCACGGCCCGAAGTGAACGGCGTACCACTGCCCCCGCCAGGAGAGCATGGAGAAGACCCCGAACGAATGCGGCTTGCCATCAAGCATGTACTCCACCCGGGAGCCATACACCCGATAGTAAGGGATCTTGTTCTCCTCAGACCCCGGCGGCATCCACTGCGCACTCCCACCGGGAACAGCCATCCCAACCAGCTGAGCCCTCCCCGCCCCCGCCCCAAGCAACCGATGCGCAGCATGCACATCAAGATCGAAGTACCCGACAAGACGATAGTCATAGTCCCGCCCCGCATCGCCCAGATCCTTCAACCGAACATAGGCCGCCTTCGGAAAAAAGAACGCCCGAGCCTCCTCCGGCCGATCATCCACAATCCCCTGCCACAACGCCCGCAACCGCCCCTGAAACTCCTGATCAGCACGCGGCAACACCCGCGTCTGCGGCAACGTCCCCGGATCAACCACCACAGGCTGCCGCACCACAGGCCGCTCCGCCACAGGCCGCTCCGCCACAGGCCGCTGCACCGCCCCAACAACCGGCCGCCCCACCGGCTGAGCCTCCACCCCAGCCCACGCAGCCACCACCACCGTCGCCCCGACCAAAACAACCCTGACCAGTGAACTCATAACGACGTTCCTGTCCGACCCCAGCCCCACCATTCCACCGTTCGCCCCGATGGCCCACACCGCAGCGCAAATCCATGCATGACGCACCACCTGCCGAGGTACTCAAGCAGTCGACAGAAAGACCACCACTCGACAGGGAGTTCGACATGACCGAAGCAGACGACTGGAACGCAAACATCGTCGCGGAATTCCGAGCCAACGAAGGCAAGGTCGGCGGCCCCTTCGAAGGCGCCCCCCTGATCCTCCTCCACCACATCGGCCGCAAAAGCGGCCGCGAATTCGTCGCCCCGATGATGTACCTCCCCGCAGAAACCCAAGGCGAGGACACCATCTACGTCTTCGCCAGCAAGGGCGGCGCCCCCACCAACCCCGACTGGTACACCAACACAACAACCACCGGCACCGCCACCCTCGAACGCGGCACCGAAACCTACTCCGCAACCGTCACCGAACTAACCGGCCCCGACCGCGACCGCATCTACGCCGAACAAGCCCGCCGCTACCCCGGCTTCGCCGACTACGAACGCAAGACCGAGGGCATCCGCACCATCCCGGTACTCGCCCTGACGCGACAGTAGCCGACCCACCCACCGGCAGCCGCAAGACTAGGCCACGCCCACCGCCCCCGAGTCCACAGTCCCCTGCCCGGGTTTTTGGTTCGTTCCCCTCGGTCACGTCGGCAGGGCTTTGCCTACAGTGCCGCCGACCGGGTGTCCAGTCCACGCTGTACGCAACCGCCGCCAACACCTCAAAAGCAAGCGCGTGGACTTGACACCCGGGCG